>JAQSXC010000055.1 GCA_029266335.1 Eubacterium sp.
TGTAAATCTGCTTTTCTGTTAACAATAATTCTGTCATTACTTTCCAACATACTACCTCCTACAGAGGAATTAATTGACCTTGCTGGTTATTGTAGCTGCTCTTCATCAAATAGCTTGTTTATTCTCTCAATTTTCAGTGTCTTGCCGGTTTTGTCATCCACCTCAAGAAAAATTGCGCAAAACTGAACTCTGCCTTTTGCCACCTCAAATTTTTGCGGCATTCTTGTTATAAATCTCTCAATAATCAGTTCCTTGTCCACACCTATAACTCCGTCATATGGCCCGGTCATTCCAACATCTGTGATCATAGCTGTGCCAAATGGAAGAATTCTCTCATCAGCTGTCTGTACATGGGTATGTGTACCTGCCAGACAACATATCTTTCCATCCAGATACCAGGCCAGAGCACATTTCTCCGAAGTTGCTTCAGCATGCATATCAACAAATACAACTTTTGTTTTTGCCTTAATTTCCTGAAGTTCTCTATCTGCTGTCAGAAAAGGACAGTCAATACTATCCATATACACTCTGCCCATCAGGTTTAATACTGCCAGTTCCTTATTATTTGATTTTAAAATAGTATATCCCCTGCCCGGTACTTTATCAGGAAAGTTTGCCGGCCTTACTATTTTCTCGTCAGAATCAATAAAATTGAGAATTTCTTTTTTAGACCAGGTATGGTTTCCCATTGTAATACAGTCTACGCCTGCTTTATAAAGCTCCTGCGCAATTATATATGTTATACCGCTGCCTGCGGCACAGTTTTCTCCGTTTGCAATACAAAAATCTATCTCCAGCTGTTTTCTTAATTGTGGCACACATTCCTTAACGGCTTTTCGTCCTGGGGTTCCGTAAACATCCCCTATAAAAAGTATCTTCAAAGCATTTCCTCCAAAACTATTCCCTATTAATTGCAAATTCATTAATCATTGTGCTTCAGTTTACTAAAATAAAGTCCGACAATATATTATTATACCATTATCAATTATAATACAAAATACTAAATAACCCGTAAATTATTTTCTTCTTATTCTATATGACTTAAGTTAATTTATTTATATCAATATTTTCAGCATTAACATTCTCACTGATAATATTCCTTGATTGGAAAAGTTTAATAATCTGCTTGAAATCCAAACCATGCTTTGAAGCTATATCCCTTGCATAGCTTAATCCTTGAGGTGGACCGGGTTCAATTTTATAAGTACGTCTGGCTGCCGAAACTCCATCAAGTTTTTCTTCTGAAGAATTAGTTCCGGATACCATGCTTACAATTTTACTATCACCTGGAATTTTTTCATTATAAGCATCCAGATTTTCTGCCAATTCGTGGAAGTGAGTGGCAAATACGGCCCGTCCTCCCAATACCCTTAGAGCCATAATAATTTCCCTTGATATATACAGCCCCTCACTGAAGCTTGTACTTGACAGTGATTCATTAAACAATATTATGCTGTTAGAAGTAGCTAAATTAAATATCTCGTGAATTCTTCCGGACTCTTCACCTAACCGTCCGGTATTTTCATCCGGCTTTTCCTCTACGGGAAAATGAGTAAATATTCTGTCTACCGGGCTTATTCGCGCTTTGGTTCCGGTCACAAAAATCCCTAGCTGACATAAAAGCTGTGCAATTCCTATTGCTTGAATGTAAGTGGTTTTTCCGCCTTGATTGGGGCCTGTAAGTATAAAAATCCGGCCATTATCTCCAAAATCGACATTGTTCATAACAATCAATTCATCCAGAGCTGTTTTCGACCTGGTATTATACATATTTATAGCCAGGTTCAAATTATAAATATTCTCAACGAAAAATTCTCTTTTATCAATGGGCCATATTTCCGGTTTACACATAGATAATCCAGAGGATTTAATTTTATTAACCAGTTTGGCAGCACCGAGCATAAAGATAATATCCCGCTTCAAGGCTACCAAAAAGTCACTGCTGACACTGATATATTTACGCAGAGCATCTTCAATTGTCTTTGATGTACTTCTGAAAACCTTATTGAGCTGTTCAAAAAGAGTTACCTGAAATGCATCATATATCGGTGGCTCACCCGGTCTTGCCAGATTCTCCACCTTTAAAAGCTGTGATATGCCTATGTAATTACCATTATCCGAATTCTTTCCCCTGATTAAGCGGTGGATTACCGAATCTCCCTTGAATGGCTTATCATTAATAGATAAAATGGTAGCTTCATATGCTCTCAGGTTGTGATCCAGATTTACTCCTATCGAAACACTGGATAGATTCTTCAAGCCACTCTTCAGCTCAGGTAACACCGTAATTACAGAGTTAAAAATATCGCTGTCAGCTATGGTCTTTATATATTCACTGAGCATTTGAAGTCCTTGTGAACGAATATTCAGGTTGGAATTATTCAGAACAGAATTCAGCTTTGAAACACATTCTGCGTACATATCCAATTCTCCGAGCCTCCATATTACCTGCTGAAAAGCAGGAGCAGAGAATCTCCCTGAAGTACCTTGAATGGATAACTCCTCAATCAGTGATAGAATGCTTTCAAAGCACTCATAAACAGAAGGATTGTTAATAAAATCTTCCAATATATCAAGTCTGTATCTTAATACCTCTTCTTTACTGGATAATATTGAGAGGAGAAATTTATTATCCAGCTTGAACATATTGTTTATACTTAAACTTTCAGAAATTTTGTTGATAGATAAATCATTGATTATGTAATCATTTTCATCTATTACATATTCCTGCCCGCTGCCTTCCGGCCATAGCAGACTGAATTTGTTCTGCTTAAAAAAATTAATATCCATTTTACCCCCTAGTATCTGATAGACATATTAAGATTTCATGTCTTATGAGACAATACCATTATTTTATATTTAAAATTAAAATTGGTAAATAGTTGATGTTGATATTAAACTAAAGCAATATATTATCCTCCTATACCAGCTGATAAATAACAAAAAAGCGTGGTTTCCCACGCTTTTTGTGTTTATAGCCAAACCTTTCGGTCGGCTTAATAATTACTTAGCATATTCAATAGCCCTTGTTTCCCTGAGTAAAGTTACCTTGATCTGTCCAGGGTATTCAAGTTCATCTTCAATCTTCTTAACTATTTCTCTTGCTTTTAGTACGATATCTGCATCATTTACAACTTCAGGCTTAACCATAATTCTGATTTCTCTACCTGCTTGAATTGCAAAACACTTCTCAACTCCTTCAAAGGAATTTGCAATTTCTTCAAGCTTTTCAAGACGCTTGATGTATGATTCCAAAGTTTCTCTTCTGGCACCCGGTCTTGCAGCAGATATGGAATCTGCGGCCTGAACAAGCACAGAAACAACACTTGTAGCTTCAACATCACCGTGGTGAGAAAGGATTGCATTAATTACGTCAGCGCCTTCCTTGTATTTCTTAGCAACGTCGGCACCAATTGTAACGTGTGATCCTTCAACCTCATGGTCAATAGCCTTACCTATGTCATGAAGCAAACCGGCTCTCTTTGCAAGAGGAACATCAACTCCCAGCTCAGCCGCCATAATACCAGCCAAGTGAGATACCTCTATTGAATGGTTAAGTACGTTTTGTCCATAACTGGTTCTGAATTTCAATTTACCAAGTAATCTTATAAGCTCTGGATGCAAGCCGTGTACACCTGTTTCAAATGCAGCGTTGTCACCCTCCTGACGAATGGTATTGTCAACTTCTTTCTTAGCCTTTTCAACCATTTCTTCAATCCTTGCAGGATGAATTCTACCGTCAAGAATAAGCTTTTCAAGTGTCAATCTAGCGACCTCTCTGCGGATAGGGTCAAATCCTGACAATATAACCGCTTCCGGTGTATCGTCAATTATCAGGTCAATTCCTGTCAAAGTCTCGAGTGTTCTGATATTTCTTCCCTCTCGACCGATAATTCTTCCCTTCATCTCATCATTTGGCAGAGGTACTACAGAAACCGTAGCTTCAGAAACATGGTCTGCCGCACACTTCTGAATAGCAGTTGCCAGGATATCCTTAGCTTTTCTGTCCGCTTCCTGTTTCGCGTTAGCTTCAATTTCCTTTATGAGTGCAGCTGCCTCATGCTTAACTTCATTTTCGATGTTTCTGAGAAGGTACTCTTTAGCATCTTCTACAGATAAACCGGATATTCTTTCCAACTCTTCAGTATGCTTTTTAACAAGCTCTTCGGAGCGTTCCTGCAAAATCTCCAAGTCCTTCATCTTCTTATTTAAAGCTTCGTCCTTTTGTTCAAGGGCTTCAACCTTTTTATCAAGGGTTTCTTCCTTTTGAACTAATCTTCTTTCCTGCCTCTGAAATTCATTACGTCTGTCCTTAATATCTCTATCAAGTTCGATTCTGCTCTTATGAATCTCTTCTTTGGCCTCAAGAAGTGCTTCTCTCTTTTTGCCTTCACCTTGCTTTAAAGCTTCTCCAACTATCTTTTGAGCTTCCTGCTCAGCACTTCCAATAGCGGCTTCAGCCTGTTTCTTTCTGGCCTCAAACCCTTTGTTGTAAGATGTTTTGTAAGATATAAATGAAGCAATTGCTGCTATAATCAATCCAATGCCTAAACCAATTAAAATGCTTGTAGGTTCGATTGTTACACACCTCCTCCTTATTCAGTTTTCAATGCTCAATTTTCATAATTCATATTCGTTGATATTTAAGTCAATGCTACAGGTTGAATAAAGTTCAACCATTTGACTAATGATCGGAAATAAAGTCGGATTGGAATAAAAAGAGAAATCCTTACTGTATCGCAAACAGTATGATCAAAAAACTAAGCGTTTATGCCTATGGCCATATAAGTACATAAAATGTACTTCAATTCGATATGAGATATAAAACAAACCTGCATATATAAATTAGCCTAAAACAAGCTTATATTCAATAAGTCAATAGTTTGACCCAATCAGTTTTCTGAATTCAATTACCTTCTACAATACAACCAACTAAATTGCCATAATCAAGTTAATTTTAATCTTTTTTAATTTTTATGTCAAGAATTAAAAAATTACATGGGTTATAACCACATTTTTTTGTGACATTTTACCTAAAAAATCATACCTGTGACAAGTTGTTTTGAACCAAGGTTGCTTTAACTGTATTTTTCATGAGCATTGCTCTTGTCATCGGTCCAACCCCGCCTGTTACTTTTGTTATTGCCGATGCAACTTCCGAAACAGTTGGGAACTGTACATCCCCCACCAATTTGCCATCTGCACCGCGTGAAACACCCACATCTATAACTACAGCACCCGGCTTGACATATTCCGGTTTAACAAATTCAGCTTTTCCAATAGCCACAATAAGTATGTCCGCACTTTTACATACTTCTGCAATGTCAGCCGTCCTTGAATGGCATATTGTAACTGTTGCATTCTTTGCAAGAAGCAGGATTGCCTGGGGTTTGCCAACTATATTGCTTCTCCCTACAACAACACAATTTTTACCTTCAATCTGGATATCATTTGCTTCCAGAAGCTCCACTACACCCGCAGGTGTGCAAGGCAGGAACTGTGGTTTGCCTATCATCAGGTTACCGACATTTACAGGATGAAAACAGTCTGCATCCTTAAGAGGATGTATTGCAGCAATAACTCTGTCCTCATTTATATGCTTCGGTATTGGAAGCTGAACAAGTATCCCGTTTACATTATTGTCATTATTCAGAGTTTCAATCAATTCAAGCAAATCCTCTTCGGATGTTGACGCAGGAAGGGCGTATTCAAATGACTTTATGCCTATTTCCGCACAATCATTTTTCTTATGATTTACATATACTCTGGATGCCGGGTCATCACCAACTATTATTACAGCAAGTCCGGTATTAATACCTTTTTTCTTCAGTGCTTCAACTTTTTCTTTAAGTTCAGCCTTAACTTTTCCTGCAAGTTCTGTACCATTTAATACTTTTGCTGACATAAAAAAGTTCCTCTCATTTGTATTTTTATATAGCATCAGTAGAAATTTTTCCGATTGTAGAAAAATATTCTTTCCTCACGCGTTCAACGAAACAAGACCTTTTATGGCCTCGTTATAAATTCTGGATGGAAAGTACCAAAATAATCCATACAGACTACTTATATATTTTATTTTAAGGTTTTACTGTTGTCAATTTTTTTGATTTTTGAGAGTACTTTTTGTCTGCATTGTTCCGACTGCTTACTGCAGACTTTCTTTCTCCGGCATTTACACCGCCAGCTTTCTGTTTTTTCCCTGCTGCCTGCTGCTGTCTGCTTGTTTTGGAATTCTTATACCCTGCTCCATAGCTGCCTGCTGCAGTCTGCCTATCTTCTGTTCTCTTGCTTTGCGCTTTTTTACCTTCCGTCTTCCTGCTTTCTGTTTTCCTACCCTCCGTCTTCCTGCTTTCTGTTTTCCTACTCTCCGTCTTCTTATTCTCTGTCTTCTTATTCTCTGTCTTCCGGTTTCCCGTATTCCTGATTTCTGCTGTATTCCCCCACTGTCCCTTACCTCTTTGAGGTCTGACCAGACAATTCGGTTCAAATCCGATCAGATCCTCTCTATGTGCCTCTTTCAATGCCTGTATTACAAGGTGATAGTTTTCCTTCTTTCTGTACTGCAAAAGGGCTCTTTGCATGGCTTTTTCCCTCGGCGCTCTGGGGACATATACCTTTTTCATATTTCTGGCGTCATAACCTGTATGGAACATGCAGGTTGAAAGGGTTCCCGGAGTAGGATAGAAATCCTGTACCTGCTCTGGCATATACCCCTGTTCCTTAAGATATTCACCAAGCTCTACGGCGGCATTGAGATCACTTCCCGGATGGCTTGAAATAAGGTATGGAACCAGATATTGCTCCTTGTTTATCTTCCTGTTAATGTCGTAAAACTTTTTTACGAACCGGTTATATAACTTACGATTTGGTTTACCCATTTTCTCCAAAACCCTGTCAACCACATGTTCGGGGGCAACCTTAAGCTGTCCGCTGACATGATGCTCGCAAAGCTCGGTAAAGAAGTCATCATTTTTATCAAGCATCAGATAATCGTATCTGATACCTGAACGGATAAATACTTTTTTTACTTCAGGCAGTGCTCTCAGTTTTCTCAGCAAATCCAGGTACTCCGAATGGTCCACTACAAGATTTTTGCAAGGCTCTGGATGCAGGCACTGCCTATCCTTGCATACACCATGTTTGACCTGTTTCTCACAGGCTACGCTTCTGAAATTTGCTGTTGGTCCCCCAACATCATGAATATAGCCTTTGAAGCCTTCAGTCCAGATAAGTTTTTTTGCTTCATTCAAAATTGAAGCCTGACTGCGCTTTTGAATTACCCTGCCCTGATGAAAGTTAAGCGCGCAGAAGGAACACCCTCCGTAACAGCCCCTATGACTGGTTATACTGAATTCAACTTCAGTAATAGCAGGTATTCCGCCATATTTCTCATATACAGGGTGATATGTTCTTTCGTAGGGCAGCGCATATACCTTGTCCAATTCCGAAACGGACATAGGCAGTGTAGGAGGATTCTGTACCAGATATCTGTCACCGTGTTTCTGAACCAACGTCTTGCCACTGATTGCATCCTGTTCATTGTACTGTATTTTAAATGCCTCCGCGTAGATTCTTTTATCCCCGGCAACCTCTTCAAAGGCGGGCAGTATTGCAACAGTTTTTGAGCCATTGGAATCAACAGCACTTTTTATATCTGCAGGAAGCTCATCGTAGCCTGCCAGGTATGAACATCCGCGGGTATGTTTAATACTCGATATTGGAACATCTTTTCTCAAAAGCCTGGCAATCTCCACAATTGGTTTTTCTCCCATGCCGTAGGACAATATATCTGCCTTGGAATCAACCAGAATCGATCTTCTGACCTTGTCATCCCAGTAGTCATAGTGTGCAAATCTCCTGAGACTTGCTTCTATACCACCAATGATTACAGGTGTATCTTTAAAGATTTCCTTTATTTTATTCGCATAGACAATAACTGCACGGTCGGGTCTGTAACCGCCTTTCCCGCCGGGTGAATACAGATCATTAGACCTTTTCTTTTTACTTACAGTGTAATGATTAACCATAGAATCTATTACACCTGATGAAATCAAAATACCGTATTTAGGTCGTCCTAACCTCTTGAAGTCCTCACTGATTTTCCAGTTGGGCTGTGCAATTATTCCAACCTTGAAGCCTTCGCTTTCAAGCACTCTTGTTATGATAGCATGCCCGAAACTTGGATGGTCAACGTATGCATCTCCGCTTATATATAAAAAATCCAGCTGCTCCCAGCCTCTCTCATTCATATCTTCAAAGCTTATTGGTAAAAAAGCCATTTACATTTATCTTCCTTTACATATTATTCGATATTGATTGTAAGTCATTATTTATAGCGGAAGTCATTCCTCAGATTTATACTCTTTAGTATGTCTCCCTGACTGCAGTTTAATGTTATTATTCAAATAGTACTTCCAAGGTCGATAAAGAATCAATCATATCTTCTTTTCCATGAGCCAGCATCACTTGTATCGAAGATCCGAACAAAGTGCCCAACATCATTCTTGATAATGTAATAGGTGAATTATATTTATATTTTTCATTATTGGAAAAGTCGTTAATAATGTACTTTTCTATTAAACCTGCTACGCTGTTAAAAAGATCATTTAGAAGCTCTTTCAGGGACTCAGACCAAAGAGACATACTGGTTAAATCAAAAAGGAGCTTGAACAACTCAGGTTTTTTTCTTAACATCTCCTGAAAATATTCAATTAAACATGAGATTCTTTCCTTCTCGCATTTACCTTTTTTTATATTCTCTTCAATTTCATGTAAATATTGTCTGGCCAGAGTTTTTACTATTTCTTTAAATAGTCCTTCTTTATTTTTAAAATAATAATTCAATTGACTTAATACCACACCTGCTTCATCTGCAATATCACGTAAGGACACATTTGCATAACCTCTTTCAGATATGCATTTAAAGGCTGCATTTAGTATCTTTTGAGCTTGACTCACATTTGTTTCTTCAGACATATAACTCTCCATTCCACTGCTACGCAGCACACAAATAGTAATGAAAAGACTTGGCGGTTCGGACAATCGTCCAACAATATTGTAGAGCCTAAGTAACAGACTGTCAATATTTTATGAAAACTCAAAAAAGCCTGTATATAAGCTATAAACTATTTACTGAAAATTCATCACTTTTTTTGCAGCAGTTTTAATATTTCGTGAGCCAGTGAATGGGAATCAAGCTTATATATTCTGAATAAATCATTTCGGGTACCCTGAGCTACAAATTGGTCTGGATAGCCAAACAATTTAATATCTATTTTAAGTCCAAATTTATTAAGCATCTGTAAAACATTGCTTCCAAGACCTCCGATTATGGAATGATCCTCAATTGTCACTACCTTTTTTGTTTTCATTGCAGAACCAATTATCAATTTCTCATCCAGTGGTTTCAGAAATCTCGCATTGATTAAATCAGTACTAATTCCGTGATTTTTCAGTAATGCTGCAACCTGCAGAGAGGTTTCCACCATGTTCCCGGAAGTTATGACAGTCAAGTCGGTTCCATTGCATATCCTTACACCATTGTGCCATGTTACTCTATCTTTGACATCGGTCAAACGCTCCTTTCCTTTTCCTCTTGGATACCTTATGGCAATAGGTCCCCTGTGTTGGGTAACAGCATATTTCAGCATCTCTTCAAGCTCTCTGTAATCTGAGGGAGCCATAATGGACATATTTGGTATGTGACTAAGGTATGACAGGTCATAGATTCCCTGATGTGTCTCCCCGTCTTCTCCAACAATACCTGCTCTGTCAATTGCAAATATCACATGCAAATTCTGCATGGCAACATCATGAAGAATTTGATCATAAGCCCTCTGCAGAAATGACGAGTATATAGCACAAACAGGCTTAAGGCCATTTTTTGCCATACCTGCTGCGAAAGTAACTGCATGTTGCTCTGCTATCCCCACATCAAAAAATCTTTTAGGATATTTTTTCGAAAACTCGTTAAGTCCCGTACCGTCCGGCATTGCCGCAGTAATGGCAACAAGCTTGCTCTCTTCTCCCGCAAGCCTTACCATTTCTTTCCCGAAAACATCTGAATAACTATTTCCTTTTTCATTGATTATTTCCCCTGTCCGGATTTCAAAGGCTGATACTCCGTGGAATGCATAAGGCTTTTCCTCCGCCGGTTTGTAGCCCTTTCCTTTTTGTGTGCGGACATGAATTAACACAGGACCTTTTATTAACCTGGCCTTCGAAAAAATACTGATAAGCTCATTCAAATCATGTCCGTCTATGGGACCAAAATACTTAAATCCAAGCTCATCAAACAAGGTTCTGTGTATAAGCATGTATTTTACCCAATCCTTTATTCTGTTCAAAGCTTCAACAAGCGGCTCTCCAATACCCGGTATCCCGATAAAAACCTGTTCCAGTGTCTCCTTTGCCTTGAAATAAGAAGGCTCCGCCCTTATTTGCGCCAAATGCTTTGATAGTCCACCCACATTTTTTCTGATTGAAAAATCATTATCATTCAATACTACAATCAAATTGGTCAAGGATCTTCCGGCATCATTCAAGGCTTCAAAAGCCATTCCACCGGTTAGAGCACCATCCCCGATTACAGCAATAACAGAATAGTTGCCGTTCTCGATATCCCTGGCTTTTGCCAGTCCCAGTGCCGCAGAAATGGAAGTACTGCTGTGCCCTGTATTAAAGATATCATGCAGACTTTCCTTTGTTTTTGGAAAGCCGGAGATTCCGTTAAGCTTCCTGATTGTCCCGAATCTCTCCTTCCTGCCGGTAAGAATTTTATGTATATACGACTGATGTCCTACATCCCATACGATCTTATCTTTTGGAGAGTCAAAAATAAAATGGAGTGCAATAGTAAGTTCTACTGCACCTAAATTTGATGCCAGATGGCCCCCCGTTTTTGATATTGTTTCTATCAGAAGCTTACGTATTTCATCCGCTAATTGTTTCAATTGCACTACATTTAGTCTTTTAATATCAGCCGGCGAGTTGATACTATCCAAAAGATTATCCACGGAATATTTTCCTTCCTTCATCATTTAATCATTTCATTTTTCAATTCTGGGAGCATACATTTTACCATTTCCCCCAGCGCGCAAAACTTATCAACAAATAACACAACGAAGGTTTCCTTATATCTTGGAAATTTTATGGTTAAAGGCCACATGTGCTTCTTTATAATATCCTTTTCCAGATCATTCAAATTGAAGTACCTGTTTGCATTTTGCAATGCAAAATAGGGGTGCATAAACCCGTGCAGTCCTTTATATGGTTTTCCCCTATGCCAGTCATAAAGAAAAAAATCATGAAGCAATCCCCCTCTGGCTGCCGAACGGTAATCAAATCCCAGCCGTCTGCATATCAGATAGCTGCTGTAAGAAACATTGAGGCTATGTTCAAGACAGTTTGTATTACCATGCTGTATTAAGTTTTTCATCGAATCTACCATCCCATGTTGAATCAGATCAGCAACACATTCTTCATATTCTTTCTCACTGGAGAAATCTGCTTTTAAGTTCAACCTTGATCTTATCCATTTTTTCATTGAGAATACTCCTTATATCACGGTTTATTATGCCGGCATTCAAAATCAGCAGCTGCGGAAATGCATAAAAGAAACGCTTATATTGGATGATTTTTTCATAGTACTTGTTGGATGAAATATTTGAAGCATCCAAAATTACTTTTCGTAAGTCCAAAGTATCAATAATTGATTTAACGGAATCTGCCATAAAGTATAAAAGCATAAATACCGCTAAATAGCCTCTGACTGATAAAGGAATTGAAAAAATCACCTCTGCAATTGCCGGATGTACAACCTGTTGCAGCAATAGCGTCATCAGCCCCCATAACAGTGAATATTTAAGACAAATATACCCTTGAATGTTGAAAGCATTATCACTATAATCCCACCACTTGCAGTTAAAAAACTTTTCCAGAAGAAACCCTGTTATGTATTCAAGTACTGTAACCAAAATTACAGAAAACAATAAACTTATAATTAATGCTGTTAAATGGTTTTCAAATACATTTGCAACCAGTTTTGAAGACCAAAGAATCAGCACGGCACCTGAGCCATAAATGGGGCAGAAAAATCCTGATAAGAATCCCCTGTTTATGAATTTTCTTTCGTTTATACTGGCAAAAATGGTTTCCATTGCCCATCCCAAGAAGGAATATATGGTAAAAAACAACAGCAAATCGTTAAAATTCGTCATACACTTGCACCCCTTTCCTTTCAAGAACAACTGTAATCAACGCCTTGACTTGAACATTGAAATAACCAACCCCAAAATAATAATTACCGCAATCACCAGTCCTGCTTTTAATACTGTAACGTTCAGCAGATACATATCACTCCCTGTTCCCGCACTTAAGCTTGAACCTATAATAATCCCGGCTATAATGATGCTTACGGCAAGCAGTACCACACTGAAGGACATTCTGTTAAATATCCTTTCAAACCGGCTTTGAATGCTTTCAATATCTTTAATATGAAATTGAACGGAATAATCCTGATCTTCCATTTTTCCTAAAAAATTCTGTATTGCAGAGGGAACATCATTTAACAGGTCTTTATAGTTCAACAAGCTTTTTTTAATGTCATTCCTTATTTTTTCTGCAGAATAAGACTGCTTGAGCAGCTTTTTTGCGATGGGCTTCGCCACAACAAGGGTGTTGAGGTCCGGAGCCAGTTTTTCCAGCAAACCTTGAAGGGTTCCGAGGGTCTTGGCTAGTAATGCGAATTCCCGCGGTATTTTTATATGATTAATAAATGCAATGTTAAAGATTTCAAAAAGCAATTCTTCTATCTTTATTTCATTCCAGGACATGGTCAAATATTTTTCGATTATCCTGTCTACATCCTTTTCAAATTTCTTTATATCTCTTCTGCTTGGCATTGTCTCCAGATCAATTATGGATTTTACTACCATCCGGCTATCTCTGGAAACAACCCCGACGAAAAAGTTCGATATCATCGTTTTCCGTAACTCATTGAGACATCCCACCATTCCCAAATCAAGAAATACGATAGTACCATCAGCCAGAACCTGAATATTCCCGGGATGAGGGTCTGCATGAAAAAATCCGTCTCTTAATATCTGGTTGCACAGAGATGTGGCAAGTTCCCTGGCTAACAGCCTTTGGTCAATACCGGCCAGAAGCAATGAAGAATGGTCATCCACACGGATGCCTTCAATATATTCCATAGTAAGAATGCTCTTGGAGGTATATAACCATTTTACTTCAGGAACTGTTATGCCTTTATCCTGACTAAAATTCTTTTTGAAGGTATCGGCGTTCTCAGCTTCTTTTGTAAAATCCAATTCATTTCTTATAGTATTTTCAAACTCATTTACCATACCGCTGCAATCGTATGTTTTTCGGTATTTGGTGTGATGGTCGATAAAATATGCAAGATCCTTTAATATATTGAGATCAAGATTTATTATAGTCTCAATCCCCGGTCTCTGAACTTTGACTGCCACTGTTTTACCGGAGTTCAGCCTGGCACGGTGAACCTGTGAAATTGAGGCTGCAGCCACCGGTTTCTCATCAAACTCCTTATATATATTTTCCAGCTTATCCTCTAATTCATTTTCAATTACTGCTCTCACTTCAGGAAAGGAAAATGGCGGCACCGAGTCCTGCAGCTTTTTAAGCTCATCAATTACATCAGATGGAAACATATCCGACCTTGTACTCAAAATCTGGCCTAACTTGATAAAGGCAGGTCCCAGTTCTTCTAACGACAACCGCAATCTTATTCCTGTTGAGAGTTTGCGGCTATCGGAGTCAATATGAGTATTTGGAGTATTCTTTTTAAGCTTAAGATAATTAAAAATCCCCAGCTGATCCATTATTAAGCCAAAGCCATGCCTGGTAAAAACAGTTATAATCTGTCTGTATCTTCTTATTTTAACTCGTCCGTTAATCACCATATTATTTCCATCCTGCCAATCATTGTTTATAAAGGGATTTTGTTCTGATCAGTATTTGCATAATTCGTACGTACGTATTAATGGAGTTAAAAAATATAATCCTTTATTTTTAGTTTATTTGGAACTGTCATTTTTTACAATTCCCTGCTGTGAAAGTACCTGTATCATTTGTTCCCTCACTAGATGGCTTATTTCGTCCTTTGTAACAATATCCTCTTTCTTTGCCACATTTACCTGATTCAGTGCTTCTTCAACCTGTGACCTTATCAACTTTTTAAGTTCATCTCTTTGCTCTTCGCCTCTTTTCACCATCTCGCAGGCTAGTTGCCGTGCATCCTTTTTTGCAACCTCCCCTTTGCTTACGAGTTCTTCCACCAAATCTTCCACCTTTTCTCGTGAATATACCAAGGCTCCTAATCCCAAGTTGATGGATTTTTCAAATAAATTTGACATAAGCTTTCCTCCTCATTTAAATTATAATTTTTATGTACCATAACCGGGCCAATCATAGCATCTTTTAATATCTCCTTTTATGACTGTTTTTATTTAATGTAATTAATTCGGACGTTTGTCTTATTTTATGGTATCACATTACTTTTTTTCCGTCAAGCTCCCGTAGATATCAGTAAATAAACAAAAAAACTTTTCCCAACAAAAAATTAAACTCAGTTATCACTGAGTTTTTGTTACATAATTATGAATTTCTAATAGCTTCTATCCTGGCATTTAACCGTTTTAAATATCTTCTGTAAATAAACATCTTAAACTTTCCGGGATTATTGTTATATTTTTCTGAAGAAAAGTATTCCTGGGGATCATCATAGACACCATGATCTTCACGCACAGAACCCATTTGAACGAACTTAGTACTGTCAAGACTAAAATCAGCACTTGAATCCCCAACACTGCAAGATACCGAATACCCCACTTTTTTTCCCGAATTTTTTAAAATGGTCCTTCCCTTCTCATAAAATTTGAGATCATTAATAAAGCTATCAATCTTAACCCATTCATTCCCCACTTTCAGTTCTATCCAACTATGTGAAATCTCCCGGGGTAAAAGCTTGTATGCCAAACCTTTGTACAAACCTGTATGAATTGCTTTGTCGATTGATGAATAATGAATTCTGGCTTCAATGCCAGCTGCCTCACATAATGCCTTGAATAAAATGGTCTTGTTGTTGCATTGACCTTTTTTACGGAGAATGATATCCGATGCTTTTACAAAGTCAGCTTCCGGTAAAAAGCCAAATTCTATCTCATCTCTAACATAATAAAAAATATTCCTCACTATATCCTCGGTTGATTTTGTGTTTTCAATCAACACTTTTGCTATCTCTTTAACGTGTGTACTGCCACTGTCAATATAATTCAAGTTCATAATGATGCCTCCTCAATAGTTAGGTTACTATGCGGATTTATCATATCATTCTTCATATAAAAATCACTTGAACAATTCTGCTGTCATTTAAGTATTTTGATAAGGACTTGCCGAACATTCCCTTAAATGCCCTTGAAAAATGAGCTGAGTCGGCAAAATTTCCTTCATGGGCTGCATCGGTCATAGACAAACCTCCAAGAGTGTATTTAACAGCTTTTAGCACCTTAAACCACTGAATATAACTGGTTACAGGCACACCCACCTGTTCCTTGAACAAATGCTGCAGCCTGCTTTCTGATAGAAAAACAGCCTCCGCAAGCTGCTTCAATGAAAAATCCTCACTATGCAAATTGGTTTCAATATGCTCCAGACATGTTCTTATACGTTCATTCACGGACATTGTCATTATATCCATCTCAGTTATGCAGTTGACAATACTGTTAAACAGATAATCTATTTCGTTTTTCATTTCTTTTTTCAAATTATCGTATTCCATCAAGGATCGTTTTAGCTCCGGCACACACGCCAGCGTTTTAACCTGCTCATTCCCCAGCCATTGCTTTAAAGCCTGCCCTTCTGTGGAATCCGGCTCTATAAGTATCATTAATGAACCCCTATTCATTTTTAGAGCATGCTTAATTTGATGATTAACAACTATTATCTCTCCGATAAATTTCTCACTTTCAGTTTCAAGACTAATGGTATCCTCCAAAGCCATACTTATTTGAATGGCATGATGACTATGCAAACCCGTATCGTAGTTTTTACCTTTAATCATTAAATATCGATTAGCCCAGATTACTTTGAACTCAGATTTTTTTACATGCAAAGCAAATATTACCTTTCTCCATCAATAACGGTTAAAATAAATCGTTCTGTAATATAAAAATATACCAAAAACACCTCGAAAAACTCCAAGGTGTTTAATTAACAGTATGTAATTATTAATCTCTTTTTATAAGTTTCAGTATCATAAATATAGTCACAACACCAATAAAGCAGAAATTCTTAAACTTAACCTTCAGCCAGGTACAACTGCCCCTGTATCGCATCAAATACATTGTTCAGGTATACTTCCTTCTTTATTTCAGGATTAATGCTGATAGCTTTCTTCAGATTATCCATTGCTATGTCATGTTTATTCATCATGGCGTAAACTGCTGCAATGTTGTAGTATATCTCTGCCTCGCTTAAATTCTGGTTTAAGGCCTTGCTATACGCTTTTATAGCCTGGTCATATTTCTTTGCTTCTGTTAGGGAAGCACCCAAATAATAATAAATATCGGTATCCTCGGAGTTCTTTTCCAAAGCCCGGTTAAATACGTCTGCAGCATCATCATATCTTCTTAGATCAAAAAGCACAACACCCATATTGTAGTATAGCCTGTAATTATCGGTACAGGCTTTGATACCGTTTGTATACGTAGCCAATGCCTCCATCTGGCGCTGTTGTTTCGAAAAGACTATTCCAAGATTATTATAGGCGTCAACAAAATCAATTTTAATCAGAAGTGCATTTTTATAAAGCTCTATTGCTTTATCATACTCCTCCATTTCTTCATATACCAGGGAAAGGTTAAACAGGCAATTATGACTTTGCGGATTAAGCTTTAATGCCTTGTCATACTCGGCGACCGCCTTATCCAAATCATGAATTTTAAAGTAGCAGCCGGCCAAATTGAAATGTGCTTCAAAATCCTCTTCATTTATCCCGTTATAGGTTTTATATACTTTAACTGCTTCGGAATAATTCATGTTCAGCATCAGAAGCTTACCAAGCTCCAAATACCCCTCAGGCTTATCGGGTAGAAGCTTGATACATTTTTTGAAACATTCCTCTGCCTGGCTGGTTTGCTCCAATTCCATGAACAAATTTCCCAGCAGCAGTGAAATAACGTAATTGTTGCCGTCCTTTGCCAGGATTTCCTCATAATATTTCGCTGCTTCATGCTTGTTACCCTTTTCGGTAAATATTCTTCCGATTCCTTCTTTAGCAATATTGAAATCAGGGTTTATTTCGAGAGTTTTTTCAAAACTATCAAGGGCGAATTCCAATTTACCCATATTCAGGTAGGTTACGCCAATATTATAATAAACCAGATATTGTTTGAACAGAATATTCTTAATAACTTCTGCATTTGCAGAGTTATGAGAAGCTTTTTTCATATTGCCGATAAGTTGTTCATTCAGCTCAAGGACCTTTCTGTAATAGGATTGAGCCTCACTGTACATACCTTTTTTGAAGGATATGTTTGCATAATTGAAATATAAATAAGCTGAAGATCCAAATAAACTTATTAAATTAGCATATAACTCATAAGCATCGTCATAATTACCTTCGTTATATAAATGCTCTGCCTGTATGAGCTTTTTACGTATTCCTTTGAATAAATCGTCCTTAATAAAGCCAAGCTCTGATATGGTATCATTTACAAAGGTTTCATTTGTAATGACATTCATTACTTCAGTTGTATTGTCATTCTTATCATATTCGTGCCTGTCAATTGATATAAAGCCTTCAAAACTCCCTTTTTCCTTGACTTTCTTTATCATGGAGCGGAAATCATAAGCAAGCAGCAGGCACGGAATAACTATGCCGCAAAGCAGATAAAACATCTCAATACTATTACTGGTAATAACTTGATTCACCAAAGACAATATGACTATTGTCAATGCTGACAGCTGAAGAGTAAAGGAAACCAGCGTTATAATACTCTTTGTCTTTAAAAGCCTGTAAAAAACATAAGCAATGAGTATTATTAAAATGAACATATTGAATGTAGTTAACAGGAACATACATACACCCCCACGTATCTCGGCAGACAATAAGAATAAAATACAGGAAAATACCCATTATTATTCCAATGCCAATCACCAGAATCTTTTGCATAAATCTATATTCTCTCTGAGATTATATTAAAAAGGTCAGCAAATTATTAATCCAGGGAAATATGCGTGTGAATTCAGTTTTACTGCTGCTGTTGTTTTGCATTCTGCCTATCCTTTTCATTCATTTGCATTTCCATCCACTGCTGCTTGGAAATAAGAACCTGTCTGGGCTTACTGCCTTCAAAGCGGCCCACAATATTTCTTGCCTCCATTTGATCAATAATTCTTGCAGCTCTGGAATAACCCACCTTGAACTTTCTTTGCACAAGTGAAACAGAAGCCTGTCCAGCCTCAACCACCATGTCAATGGCCTGATTCAACAGTTCGTCGTTGTCTCCGGCATTCTCATCGCTTCCTGTGCTATGGTCATTTATTTTTTCTATAATATTCTCATCATAATTTGAATAGCCCTGAGTCTTTATAAACTCAACTACTTTTTCAACTTCGCTGTCAGAAACAAAAGACCCCTTAACACGCAGAGGTTTCGGTTCTCCAACGGGATAAAACAGCATATCACCTCTGCCAAGCAGCTTCTCGGCACCGCTCATATCCAGTATTGTTCTGGAATCCACCTGCGACGAAACTGCAAAGGATATTCTGGAAGGAATATTAGCTTTGATAACTCCCGTAATTACATCCACCGATGGTCTCTGTGTCGCAATAACAAGATGCATTCCCGCAGCTCTGGCCATCTGCGCCAGACGGCATATGGCATCTTCCACATCATTTGGAGCAACCATCATAAGGTCTGCAAGCTCGTCTACAATGATTACTATCTGCGGTAATATTTGTTCACCATTGGCCTTCAGCATTGCATTATAACCCTTCAGGTCTCTTACTCCCTTGTCGGCAAAGAGCTTGTATCTGTTGACCATTTCCTGAACCGCCCAGTTCAAGGCACCTGCAGCCTTTTTGGGGTCAGTGACAACAGGAATCAGTAAATGCGGTATTCCATTATATATACCCAATTCAACCACCTTTGGGTCAACCATCAGAAGCTTTACTTCTTCAGGTGATGCCTTGAACAAAATGCTCATGATAAGGCTGTTTATGCAAACACTCTTTCCAGATCCAGTAGCACCGGCAACCAGCATGTGAGGCATTTTCCCAATATCCGCAACCACAGTTTCTCCCGATATGTCCTTACCCACCGAGAATGCAAGTTTTGAAGGATGGTTTGAAAATTCCTTCGATTCCAGTATATCCTTTAATAAAACAGCTGACATTTCCTTATTTGGTACCTCTATACCTACTGCAGCTTTTCCGGGGATCGGGGCTTCAATTCTGACCCCGGCCGCAGCAAGGTTCAGAGCGATGTCATCGGACAAATTAACAATTTTGCTGACTTTGACGCCCGGGCTTGGCTGAATCTCATATCTTGTTACTGCCGGGCCACGGCTGATATTTATGACCCTGGCCTCAACACCAAAACTCTTCAAGGTATCCTCAAGCTTCTTTGCACCCTCTAAAGCAGTGTTTTTCAAAGCCTTGACATTGGTTGCATCATCCTTGCTCTCATCCAGCAGTTCCAATGAAGGATAATTGTATATAATAGGTTTGGGTGGTTCTACATGAGGAATGACTATTTCACCCTCATCCTGAATGTTGCTGTTTTGCTGCATTTTACCCTCAGGCTGAGTTGTGTCGGCTGGTGCAGCTGCAGTCTCATCCTCTATCCCGGCGAAATTATCAATTTTTTCAGGAGAATTTCCCAGTCCTTTTATATCCGCAACCACCAAACCGTCAGCAACATCTTCATTGAAACCGGACAGACCGACTACAAATTCCTCCTCCGACCCCATCACAGCTTCTGCCGCCTCATTATCCGAGGTAGCTGCAATTTCTGAGTCTTCTGCATTACTCAACTTCTTAGGTGATTTATTTCTATTTTCTCTCTCAATCTTAAAATTAATAATCTTTGGTTTACCGGTTGAGGCTTCTTCCTCAGGTGTTTGATCCGCATTTTCAAGTTCTGCCTCTCTCTCCTTCATACGCTCAGCTTTCCTGATTTTTCTGGACTCATTTACCGACCTTACTTTTCCGGAGAAGAAGGTTGAGAGATTCTGTAAAAATGCTGCCATAGACACATTTGTCAATAGTATTATATCAATAACCGATATAGTTGACAGAATAATAATAGTACCCAATGTCTGAAAGGTCATCAAAAACGGTAAAGTTATAAGGCCGCCAAGGAGCCCGCCTCCGCTGATTTTTGTACCTTCGGTATAAAAATCTCCAAGACTTCTGAAAAAAGATCTGCCTGTATATTCATCATATTTGAATTCAGCTACCTGAAAATATGATGAAATTACCACTAAAAGCACCAAGGCATATACAAGGCGCAATTTAAAAATATGCGAATCCTTTTTAAATATCATTGCAACCCCGTAAACAATCAAAATTACCGGAATTATGTATGCTGGGATGCCTAAAAAGCCAAGAAGAATATTTGTCATAGCTTTTCCGAAGACACCCATTGAACTTTTGAAAATAAAGCTGAAAAGTGCCAATATACCAAATGCAAATAGAATCAGGCCAGATATTTCATTTCTGTACCTTGAAAAACCGCTCTCAACTCTTTTGTATTTTTTTTTCTTTTGTGCTTTTTTGACTTGCAAAAGTAACACCCCTCATTTGAATTTTAAACGTTCAGTAAAGCTAAAACATAATATGGCTTCTACTGGCACACGAAGAAATTATATCACATTTTCGATAAATATTCCATTATTGGTTTGAGAGACTGTCTAATATCTCATTGCACCCGTCATTTTAGATGGATTTTTCACTATGCTTCGTTAAGTTTTCTTACAATAAAACTAATTATTACTGCGACAGTTTGCCCTGCCTGACATAAAATCCACCTAAAATGCCCAGCACAAGCAGATATTAGACAGCTCTTAGGTAATACAAAAACGGCTATTCGATCTTTTTATCAAATAGCCGTAGAAAGTTGAAACGCTCTAGGAATAATGCACGATTTTGAAGTGGGAAATAGCCGCTTCAAAAATGAGAGGTTATTGTTTTAGGAGACCTAAATAATATTTATCTTTCTGATATAAATAATACCTTTTGAGCAGATCCCGATACTGTGCCAGCCTTTATTCATAAACACATATTGCTGTGCATTTGCATAACTCATCTTTTGATCTATGTTTAAATCTGCAATATGAGCGTCATCAAGAATTAATCCCGCAGTTGTTTCCTTCTCTTCAGCCCTGCAGTATATTTGTATCCGGTATTCCCCCTCTTCCTTCACAAGAAATCTGTATTTAACATACTCCTCCCTGTTCAGTTTCACAATAATCTGCTCGGTTTCAGGCTGTATTTCACCTCCATAGCGCTTGTAATCGGGAACACCGGTTTTTCCGTTTTCAAATAATATAGTCATAGCCTCTGTCATTCTGATTTCGGCTCCCTTTTCCCTTGGAAAAACAGAATGACTTTCATCAAAGTATTCAGCCGGTATTGAGACAGGTGCCAGCCTCCTGATGGCATTGATAACGTCATATTTAATCACAGACTGCCTGATCTCTTTTATGAATTCATCAAATATAGCGCAGGCATCTTCCTTTGAAAGCTCAGATCGGTTATCTATATACTCAATCAGTTTATCCCAGCCCTCAGGAATATTAAATGTAACAGGAGAGTTGTCACAACTCATCTTTTTATAGCTCCAGAAGCTGTAAGAAATTTCATGACCGGTCAGCATGCTGAAAAAACCTGTGTACCAGTCCAGATTATTTTCACCGCCCTCACCCATATAAAGCGGCACATTAAGTTTGCTGCTGTAATCAACATATTTTTGTATACTTTCTATGTCTGGTGTACTCCAGTATTTGTGAAACTGGAGCATATAGTTGCTGTCAAAGTTTTCACTCTCCAATTCATCAAATATCACAAAATCAGTTGCCCAATGAACTCCTTCCAATATGAGCATATGCCTTGTATCTACCTGCCTGATTGCTTTTGCAATATCTCTGTACAAAGGAAGCACCAGTTCGTTATACCTGCTGAACCAGTCGGGCAGAGGCTCATTAAGCAGATCAAAGCCTGCAACACAGCTCTCGTTTTTCCGGAGCACCGTGCATATCCAAAACTACATATATTCCAAATTCCCTGCACCACTCAATAAGCATATCCACACGCATTATTACTTCCTGATAAAAGGACTTCTGGTCTTCATCAAAAAGTATTCGTGCATTTAGCGGAAGCCTTACCGAATTAAACCCCTGGTCCGCTATTAATTCAATATCTTCACGTGTAATGTAGCTGTCAAAATAACGTTTCCAAAAATCTTTAGCATATGCATATCCGCATAATTCCTCTATCAGCTTTTCCATTCTCCGCGGGCGGTCACATTTCGTATAAAGCTTCCACATATAACCTTCAGGTAAAAGCCAGCCTACTATTTTTGTTCCATAAGCTCTAAGAAAATCCATATGGTCACTATCCTTTCAGTGCTCCGTCTACTACGCCCTTCAAAATATTTTTTTGCAGCAGCACATATAAAATTATAACCGGTATAACAGTGAGGATCAATCCGCTGAGTATGGCAGGCCAATCACTGGTATACTGTCCGAACAGCATATTTGTTGAAAGTAATAAGGTATAGTTTTTTGGTGTGGCAAGTATGATCAATGGCAGCAGAAAATCATTCCACATCCAAAGGACATTCATAATACTTATTGTGGCAGTTATGGGTCCCAACAGCGGAAGAACTATTTTAAAAAACATCTGGGCCTTGCTGCACCCGTCAATATATGCTGATTCTTCAATCTCATAGGGTATTCCTTTTACAAAGCCATGGTACATGAAAATTGCCATACTTACGCCAAGACCGATATAAATAGAACCCATTCCATATATTTTATTGGAAAGGTGCAGTATTTTTGCCACCCTGTAAAGAGGAATCATTACTGCATTAAAAGGAATCAGCATGGAAAAGATAAACAGGCCAAACACAAAGGAGCTGAGTCTGGTTTTTGTCCTGCAAAGAATCCAGCCTGCCATTGCAGAAAAAATAATAATTCCCGAAATACCTATAACAACTATTGTAAAAGTATTGAAGAAGCTTGTAAAATACTTCATTTTACTAAAGCTTCGGATATAGTTGTCAAAATTGAAATGTGCCGGAAGAGCCAGTATATTGGTGAATATTTCCGATTTAGTTTTGAAGGAGTTCAGTAAAGCCATTAAAACCGGAAATAAGCAAAAAACAGCTGCGATAAAAAGAAAAACCGTTATAATGCTCTCGCTTAATTTTGCTTTTTTTGTCATATACATTTACATTTCCTCCTCCCTCTTTTTCATGACCTGTAATTGTATCAATGTAATCAGCATTATTACCAAAAACAAAATAGTTGATTTTGCAGTTGCATAACCCAGTCTGTTTGAACGGCCAAAGGCTTCTTCGTATATATTGATAGCAACAACCTGTGTCAATCGTCCAGGTCCTCCTCCCGTAAGAGAAAACACAACGTCAAAAACCTGGAAAGCACCATTAAGTGTAACAAAAAGACATATTGTAAAAGCCTGTTTGATCATCGGAAGAGTAATACTGATAAAACGTCTGAAGGCAGAAGCACCGTCAACCACTGCAGCTTCCATCAGTGTCGTAGGTACACTTTGTATTGCAGCTATATAAATTACCATCAGATAACCTGCGCCTCCCCAAACGGCTACAATAATAATTGCTATAAAAGAATATTTCGGGTCTCCGAGCCATGATTTGTTCAGAAACTCCCAACCTGCGTTATCCGCAATATAATATAGTACCTGTGTGAAGATAAAGCTCCACATGTATCCCCCAATAATCATGCTTATCATATTGGGCATATAAAAAATAGTCCTGAAGAAACTTTTGCCTTTACGTATGGATTCAATCAACACTGCAAGCATAAGTGCACATATATTCAGGGCAATTATTGCAAACAACACATACTTCAAAGTAAAAAGCATGGATTTCCAAAAATCCGTATCACTTGTAAATATCTCAATAAAATTTTCAAGCCCTATTATTTTATAAGAAGGATTTATTCCGTTCCAGTTGGTAAAACTGAACCACAATCCCAGGATGGCCGGAATCAGTTTAAAGGCCGCAAAAAATATAAATGCAGGCAATACAAATAAAACCAAGGTAATATTCTGGGATTGTTTTTTTCTGATATTCAATTATCTCACCCCATCAGCTGAATTAAATTTTAGACTGAAGAACCATCAGGCATATCAATAAACATTTTAATAATCAAACAGGGAGGGATAAATATGAATTTACTCCTCCCTGTTCCATACCTGTGATTATTTATTATTTAGCCTGTGCTGCTGCTTTGTTGGCGTCTTTGAAAGTTTTATCCATAGCAGCAACAAATTCTTCTTTAGTGGTTTTCTTAGCATAGTAGCTTTGCAGCAGCTTGCCCTGTTCATCTGTAACAGCATTGGGCAGCACAAGGTCACGATAGGAACGTCCCTGCTCCACATAGCTGCTTGCCTCTTTTGCCCATGAGTACTGCTCGAAATTATGACATTTTGCAATAGGATTAAATTTTAATTCTTTGTATAAAGCCGAGGAGTCCTTGTCATCCAGCATATAGTTTGCAAGTGCAAGAGCTGTATCCATTTCCTTCGTACCTGAATAAACAGCAAGTGAAGTGGTAGTTGCCAGGTTGATTTTTGTACAGTTGATATCGTTATTAACCGGAAGAGCGCCCACACCGATTTTTATTTCCGGATTAACCCCTAAAATACTTTCGGCACTCCAGGTGCCCTGTACAAACATGGCAGCCTTACCATTTGCAAAATCAGCGGCTCCCTGTTCCGAGCCCTTATCCAACGCATTTTTTGTTCCATTCTGCATAATAAGATCAATTACATCAAATATTTCAACAACCTCTTTATAGGAGCCCTGATCCTTGTACATTCTGTCTGTCCAGTCAGGAATGTTTCCGCTTACCTTTCCTCCCAGTGTAAGAGCAGTCATAAGCTGCGGTACCCACTGTTCCTGGAAGGCAAGCTCAAAAGGAGTATACCCGTTGTCCTTCAAGGTTTTTACTACTGTCTTCATTTGGTCGATAGTATCTGGAACCTTCAAACCCAATTTATCAAAAATATCCTTGTTGTATAAATACCCCCAAACAGTGCTCTCAAAGGGAACTGCATAAACCTTGTTATCAAGGGTAACTGTTTTGCGGACATCCTCGTAAAGCTTTTCAGCCAGAGGTTGTGAGGTTAAATCTGCAACATAGCCTGCTTTTACATATGTAGGCAAATCGGCAGATGCATGAAGTGTAAAAAGATCAGGAGCATCATTCGAGGAAAGTCTTGTTTGGAGAATATTCCCATATTGATCACTGCTTGGCATTTCGAGATTTATTACAGCTTCAACATTCTTTTCAGTAAGGATTTTTACCTTAAACTGATTAAGATAGGCTTCCATTTGTTCGGTAAAACGTGGAAAGCTCATCATAACATTAAGGGTTGATTTTACCGGGTCTGCTTTGCTTGATGCTGCAGCCTGGTCGGAAACTGCGGCAGAAGATACCGTCGCTGAACCCTCTGCTGTGTTTTGAGAGCCGTCACCACACCCTGCAAGCATTACTGAGATCATGCAAATGACTAACAGTACCGATAGTAATTTTTTCATTTTACTTCCTCCTAAATAAATTATTTTCTGTACCATTATCATACTTCGGTAAATGCAAATTTACATTTGCCATAGTTAATCACATTTATAGTCAAATTTTAATATCTTAGCATGCTGAATTTTTATCTCATTTTACCCGGAGACGTTCCAAAGTACTTTTTAAAAGTTTTATAAAAATGAGCAATATCCAGGTAGCCTGTCATATTTGAAACAGTTTGTATGGGAAGACTATAATCTACAATCAGCTCCTTTGCCTTTTCCATACGGACACTGGTCAGATAGTCCGAAAAGTTCATTCCCAGCTCTTTTTTGAAAGCAGAAGACAAATATTCTTTTGTTACAAAATTAGTTTTAGCCAGTTCTTCCAGAGAAATGTTCTCGGCAAAATTAATATCTACAAACTGCTTGATTGCCAGGATATCTATTTTATTTTTTCTCTGTCTTTGCATAATTACCACATCTATTATTTTATCAGCCAATAGGGAGTAATGTTTGATAAACTCTTCATTTGTTCCGTTTTCCCTGATGGTATAGGACAGTTGGACTGCCAAGGACTGCTCGACACCGTCAGTACATCTTGCAATCACAGTTTCCTCCATTATCTTGTGCAGATCGTAGTTCATATTAATAACCAGCTTCAGCTTTGCCCTGTTATTATTTTGAAGGTCAAGCAAAGCCTTCATTTTATCCAGGGCCAGCTGGATACCTTTCTTGGAAAGACCTTCAAGGCATTTTCTGGTATCATTTCTTGCTTCGATATATTTGGTCAACCAGCTTGTGTCGGCAATTCCGACAAGACTTATTTCCTTCTGCTCCTCAAGCTGTGTTTCCAGATTAAGCTCATCAGAACAGCGTTTTAACAGATAGTTAAATTCATCTTCCTTAATTGGTTTGAGCAAATAATCCATTACATGACTGTTTAATGCCTGCCGGGTATAATTATAATCATAGTAGCCGCTGACAACTATGACCTTGGCTTTTATATTTTGCTGTGACAAAAGCTGAAGCAGTTCTGCACCATCAATCCCCGGCATTTTCATATCAGTGATTATTAAATGCGGCTTTAGCTGTTTGATGCACTCAATACCTGAAACTCCGTCTGCGGCCTCACCGACGATCTGGAATCCATACTCCTGCCATTGCCCGATTCTCTTAATGGTATCCCTTGTCCAAGCTTCATCATCAATGATCACTACCCGATAATCCATTGGCTTCCTCCACTCTCTGTGCATCAAAAATATACTCTATGCGAGTTCCTTCATCCTTTTTACTATATACGGTTATACCGTCGTTTTCAGAAAAGTTAAGCCTTATCCTGGAATTTACGTTCAAAAGCCCGATATGCCTGCTGCTCTTTATACTTCCATATGCAGTATCCTTAATTTTCTCATTCAACGCAGCAAGCTGGTCCTGACTCATTCCGCTCCCATTATCCTGAACTATTATGTGAACTTTTTTATCTTCAGTTAAATATGCTTTTATCCAAAGCTTCCACTCTCCGGTACTCCTGTCGAAACCATGCTGGAAGCAGTTTTCAACTATGGGCTGCAGCAGTAGCTTGGGCATGAGGCAGTCTTTTACTTCTTCCTGTATATCAAGCTCTATACTGAATTTGTCATAGAATCTTTCTTTCTGGATAAGCAGGTAATTATCGAGATGATTTAATTCGCTTCCCATTGTCACAAATCCATTTTCGAAATCCATGCTGTAACGCATCATACTGCTTAATGCACCAGCAATATTATAGACCTCCTTAACCCCTTTAGACAATGATATGCTTCCAATAAGCTGTAGAGTATTGTGCAGAAAATGTGGATTTATCTGTGCCTGTAAGGCCTTAATCTGTGCTGATTTGGCCTGGAGTTTAATAATGTATTCCTGATGTATCAGGTCTTTAATCCTTTGAACAAAGAGTGCTATATGGTTCTCAAGCACGCTGATTTCATTCCTGGTATCCTCACCGGTCTGTATTTCCAAAGTAGCCATTTGTATGTTCTTTACTTTGTCTGCCAATTTCAGAATAGGCGAACTTATATAAAAAGAAATCAATGCAGATAACATTATTGCGGCAAAAACACAGGCAATTCCCATAAAAATACCTGCAAAAACAGTTGGCCTGATGGCTTTTACTATTTCATTACGGGGAATTATTTTTATAATACCAAGTTTTCCACCCTTGTCCTGACCATAAAAAACAATATTGTTGTCAATGGAAAAGTACTCTCCGGAACTCTCTTCATTAATGAGTTTTATGCTTTTACTCAAAAACTCCTTATCATCGTAGCCATTATTAATTGACATAACAATTTCATTCTGATCATTGAGAAGATAAACCCGTTCATCCTGACTTGTTTTGAGTTTTTCAAGAATTTTCTGCAAGTCTCCCGTCCTCAGCTGAAGGGCCAATTTGGCAACCAGATTGCGGTCTTCGAAGGTATTTATATTATGGACTGCGTAAAGCCCTTTACCGGTTAGCTTCAAATACATATTGGTCTGCATATGGGCCGGACGGTTAAAGGTATTGGAAAAGCCTTCTTCATCACTTTGAAGCGTTGTTCCGGCTCTTTTTGTCTTTATAACACTCTTGTCACTGATAAGATATAACTCTATTAAGGAAAATAAATTATTTTTATTTAGGGTTGCATTGAAAGTATTGCGTAAAACAGCGTTTTCTTCATAGGAATCATTATCCTTGCCCCATTTGAGTACAGCATTTCTGAAGCTCTTGTCAAATTCCATGGAGTAAAAGGTGTTTTTTAACTCATCAGAGAACTGGGAAACTCTGTCACTTCCCCAAAGCATTCCATCCTTATTTATTACAATTAACTGCCTGTAGAGCGAATCATAGGTGTTGTACGCAGCCAAAGCAGTAATAAGAATAGTCGGAATTATTGAAACCGCAAGCATAAACAGAAAGATTTTTGTTCTGATAGACAGGGTTCTTTTTGACTTTTTTGAAGATTCCATGTAAATTCTCCTATCAAGCCATATATGAATTTTTATTTCAGTCAATTCAGTATATCATTATAAATAATGTCCGTCAAAAGCCCGATTTCTTCTATCAAGCAGTAAATACATATTGGAATTATAAGTGGTCCAATTACATTTAAAAAGTGGAGCAGTCAGATCCTTAAGAGGACTTGACTGCTCCATTTTTATGATTTTTCAGTTATTTGTATTATTGCTCACTTGTTAACTTAATACTATTTAATACAGTATTAAAATCGTCTTTATTTGAATCAAATTTACCTGGATAACTCCAGGAAACTACCTGTAAATAATGGTCTTGTGCATCAATACAGGTTATTAAGTACTTCACACTCGTACCTTCAAAGAAACCTTCCAAATCGCATTGGATAGCTTGGTAATTATTTACCTTTATGCTTTCAGGTTCCGACTTCTTTACGGCTTCAGTACCACCTAACGTATCTACCATTGAATCCAGTATAATTTTCTGATAGTCTGCCAATTTAGTCGATGTATCATAATCCGCCTTGTCTTCGATAACAATAAGAGTATAACCGAACTCTTCCTCATTCGACAATTGTATAGATGCATCAGGATTATCCAGGTTATCTTCTGTCCAGCCTTCCGGAATAGATGCCTTTATCTTACCGTCAGGGCTTGTTACCTCTATTAAATTTACTCTTTCTACCATACTGCTTTTTACTTCTGATGACTCATAGGTGCTATTCCCACCGGCTGAAACAACACTGCTCTCATCCAGCGTACAAGCAGCTAAAGAAAATAAAGACACAATACAGCAAATGCCTACAAATAATTTTAATCTTTTGTTCATTAGACCTCCGAAAAATAGATTTATCTAACATACATGGTATATTATGCTTCACATTTTTGTCAACTTTTGTAATATAAGAACCCCCAAAACGAACCAAGCCTTTATACGCAGCTTGGTTCGTTTTGGGGGTTTGAGTAGCTATGAGAAATACACATCAGGTCAGCTATTCTATATCATCATCAGTATTAAAGACCTGCTTTAACAGTTCAAGCTGCGACAGCAGAAGAGTCTCCGATTTGGTTTTAAACAAATGCAGTCTTTTTCTCATTTCTTCATATTCAAAACGTATCTTAATTACTTCCTGATT
Source organism: Eubacterium sp. (assembly GCA_029266335.1). Classification (GTDB taxonomy): domain Bacteria; phylum Bacillota; class Clostridia; order Acetivibrionales; family DSM-1351; genus Ruminiclostridium. The sequence goes on from JAQSXC010000055.1 coordinate 29,959, forward strand.
TGCGTCATTGATAATCTTTTGGGCCTTTATTTCGGCCTCTTTAACAATATTTTCGGCTTTAGCATAAGAATTTTTCTTGATTTCCTCACCGGTCTGCTGTGCTACGATCAATGTGTTCTGCAAGGACTCTTCGATATTTTTGTAATGCTGTATTCCTTCATTTAATACAGAAATTCTGTCCTTAAGTTCAATGTTTTCCTTTATGTATAATTCGTAGTCTTGTATAATGCTGTCCAGAACTTCGTTAACCTGATCTTCCTTATAACCCATGAAGTTCTTTTTAAACTTGATATTATCAAGATCATTTGGAGTATAGTTCATAATAAGCCAACCTTTCCAAGATATAATATCTTATTCAAAACGTTTAATAGTTATATTAATACGATCCTTTTTGGTAGTTCCCCCAACTTTGTCCAATATTATCCTGCCCTTGCCGCGTATTGAGATTACATCACCCTCTGATAACTGTTTTGAAGGATTTGAAACCATTTCCCAGTTAACATTTACCCGTTGAGCTTTAAAATACTCCAAAACTTTGGTTCTTGAAATGCTAAACCCACTTGCCGTTACTGAGTCGGCTCTTAGTGATGCAACAGTGGTGTTTATTACCTTTTCCTTTTTCTCAGGAGGGGTGTATTGGTAAACCTGCTGAAGTTCACATTCAACCTTTGTATTACCAATTCTCTCCAAATTATATGAAATATATTCCGCTATTTTATCAATAAGAAAAACATCACCATAGGCTTCATACACAAGTATGTCACCAATTTTCTCCCTCTTAATTCCCAGCCCCAGCAGCGAGCCCAGATAATCCCTGTGGGACAAATCTTTTTCTATCGCCGGTGTTATTCTGAGGTAGCTTATTGGAGCATTATTCAACGCTTCATCAGAATCTATAAAGTCAGAGCTCATTGCAGCCAGAACCCTTTCGGCACCTTCAAAACCACCGACAAAAGTATAAAAAATCCCATCTGCCTTATCCAGAACTTTCCTGGCAATAACAGCTTCATGGGGAGAAAGAAAATCCGAATACACAAAAGAGGAATAACGGCATTGTTCAACTTTATCCAGAAGACGTGAAACCATTACCCTATCCTCAATTTTAAAAACCATTTTTAATATTTCATTTTTATTCATAGTTTAAATTAAAATTATTAATAATAAAACATATTAAATACCACAAAAATAACTCTTCTTAATACACTTATAAGTATGAAAGCAACAATAGGAGAAAAATCCATCATTGAAAACATAGAGTTATTCATAAACCTTGATCGGCTTAGCATATTCCTGATTGGTGCCAGCACAGGTTCTGTGATGGTATACAGCAAATCAATAGCTTTATTATCTCTTGAAACAGGCAGCCAGGTAATTAATACCCTTGCGATGAGCACCCACTCAAAAATCAATAAAACTAATAATAATGCATCCCTAACTGCAGTCATTTACTAAACCTCCATTTACAAAACCGATTTAATTATGTCTTAATATTTTATCTATTATATTTCCCTACTTAGCCCATGGAAATACTGTTTTATTTCTGAGCTCCTCTTTCAAGTCTCCGCTTACATCAACATTATTTGGAGCAATAACGAATATATCGCAGGAAACCTTCTGGATACTGCCGTCTAAAGCGTATATGGAACCGCTTAAGAAATCTATTATTCTCTGTGCATCTGATTTTTCAATACCTTCCAGGTTGATTACGACAGGTTTTTTGCTTTTCAGGTGATCGCATATATCCTGAGCATCGTCAAAGGTATTAGGCTGTGAAACAACCATTTTAAACTGATTTGCAGAATGAATATTTACAACTTTACCAGATTGCTGCTGTTTTTTTGAATTGTTGAAAAAATGTGTCTGAATAGGCTCACTCTTTGTTTCATCCCTATAATCGGAATCCTGGAGATCTATATCTTCCTCGTCTTCATCAATAGCTTCCCATCCAACGAAATTGAAAACTTTGTTTAGAAGTTTTGACATTTCAAGTACCCCCTGCGTCTTTAGTAATTTATAATCATCTTCTCGCTTGTAAAAATTACTTTTGAGTATATTCTCTCTTTCCAAATATACTTGTCCCGATCCTTACTACGTTTGCGCCTTCTTCAATAGCAACTTCAAAATCGTTACTCATACCCATGGAAAGATAATCCATATTAACATTATCTATTCTTTTATGCTTTATGTCAATATATATATTATAAAGATTCTTAAATACGGGCCTTATTTCCTGGGGATCATGAGTAAATGGGGCTATAGTCATAAGTCCTTTCAGACAAAGATTTTTCATCTGGGAAATCTTGCCTATGAAATCATAAACTTCATCAGGACTGATACCAAACTTTGTCTCTTCACCGGATACATTTACCTGCAGGAGTATGTCAATTATCCTGCCATGCTTTTCTGCTCTTAAATTAATCTCTTTCGCCAGTTCCACACTGTCGACTGAATGTATCATTGCAACTTTGTCAATTATATATTTGACCTTGTTTGTCTGCAGGTGGCCAATTAAATGCCATTTACAGTCTTCCGGCAGTTTATCATATTTATCTGTCAATTCCTGCACCCTGTTTTCACCCATATCACGAAGACCGTATTCATACACATTTTTTATTCTATCAACCTCTACAGTCTTGGTTACAGCTATAACCTTGATATCTTCTGCGGTTCTGCCGCTTTTTTCAGCAGCTGCCCGTACTTTGTCAAAAATATTGTCCAAATTATTTTTTATCTCTGCATCAATCAATTATCTGTCCCTCCTGTATATTCTTAGGATTTAGGATATATGTATTATATAAGGCGATAGTGTTTGTTTTTTCACCCTCTATATTGTCGATAATAACTGCACTTTCATTCATACCTACGATTCCGACCTTTTTTATTGTGGCTGTATGACCCTTAACAAGGGTGATTAACGCAGTTTTATTCTTAGTATCAATATTTTGAAGTGAGCTATATGGTACCTTTAATCCGGTGTAACTTGATAATATTATGTCTACATTAACCCTTCTCAATCCCACTGTCTCATTAAGTCCCGAATCGAATTTAAATGCAATTATTCTTTTACCGTCAATAACATCAGAGCTGTACACAATGACTGCATTAATATTGAACCCTGTATCATTTATTCTTAAGGTGACTGACCTGTCAAGCTTCAAGGCTTTTGTATATTTAGCATCTACTGCAGTTACAAGGTAATTTTCAAGATCCTTTACAAGTTTCGCAATTGGTTTTCCCTTTTTTGCATCTATAACATTAAAATCCCTATTTGTTTGTTTTGTTGTTATTTTATCCAGTTCCTCCGGTGTAGCATTTCTGATAAATTCCGGATTCAACAGGGTTTCATATCCATCTATTGCATAAGATATAAGTCCGGCGGAATTTGTACGGATTTCTTTTATATTATTGTTTAATTGGCTTTGTATTGCAGCTTTTTCACTTTTGAGTTTATTAATATATGCGGCAGACTTGCTATTGTCACCGAATATATCTGATTTTCTGTAAACAACCTTGTCAATGCTTGAAATACTGTCGTAGCTCTCGACCAGGCTTCCACGGCTTGACTGCTGAGCCAGATTCTTTACCTTTTCAATTATTTCCAAATCCAGCTTTTTAATGTCGCTTGAAAAAGTATTTATATTCTCCTTCTGAGCATTTTGAGCTCTGGTAATCTCCAGTTCTTTCTTTTTTAGCGCTTCATATGTGGAGACAGGAACATTTTTTACTACAGAAGCAATTCTGTAGTAAGCAGGAACTTTTTCCCCATCCACTGCATCCATTACACAATTACCTGTTTCGGGAGACATTATAAGTTCTTCGTTCCTTACAAATACACCGTCCATATTCTGTATTTCTTCAATTTTACCTATTTTTAAAATATCTGTTTCTACACCATTTCCGTAAATAATGAATATAAGTGACGGGAGATATATTAACAGAAATACCACAAGTATAAGTGTTCCTATTTTAACACTCTGCTTTTTAAAAATACTCATGTACAACTCCATTTCTGCAGCGGGAGATATCCCACACACGGTATTTCTCTTTTGTATAAAATATTTTTAAACTCAAGTATTGTAACATACTTTATTTGTCGTTACCGGTTTGATTATTTTTAATTTTACCATATCAGTAAACCAAACAAACAATAAAACCTGATTTTAATGAATGAAATTGGGATTTAGCCTATTTGTTTCTATGATTGTACAGTTTCTGCAGCGCTATCATATTTCCCAATTTAACATGTTCGTAAACCAGACCGCCCTGCATGTATGCTATATACGGACTCTTTATAGGCGCATCGGCACTGAGCTCAATTGAAGACCCCTGTACGAAAGCACCTGCAGCCATAATAACCGGAGAATCATAACCGGGCATGTCCCAGGGCTGTGGGGTTACATACGAATCAACGGGTGATCCCTTCTGGATACCCTGGCAGAAAGCGATAAGACTATCCTCATTATTAAACTTTACAGCCTGAATGATATCACTTCTTTTAGCATTTATAGATGGCAGTGTTTCAAAGCCGGCACGTTCCATTAGTGCAGCACAGAAAACCGCACCCTTAAGGCTCTCTGCAACAACATGAGGGGCCATAAACAACCCCTGAAACATCAGCCTGTTATTGCCAAGTGAGGCTCCAACCTCTTTTCCCAGGCCAGGTGAGGTCAACCGGTATGCTGCCTGCTCAACCAGTTCTTTTTTTCCTGCAATATATCCGCCTGTCAGTGCAAGCCCACCACCAGGATTTTTTATGAGAGAACCTGCAATTATATCGGCTCCAGCCTCAATTGGTTCAATTTCCTCTACAAATTCTCCGTAGCAGTTATCCACCATTACAATAATGGAGCTGTTTATACACTTTATAGTGTTTATGACGCTCCTGATATCTTCAATACACAGTGCATCTCTCCAGGAGTAACCTCTTGACCGCTGAATCATGGCCATTTTTGTAGAAGCAGAAACAATCTTGCTTATTTGCCCAAGATCCGGTTTTCCGTCCGGTTTTAGTTCAACCTGTTTATAGCTCACTCCAAATTCTTTGAGAGATCCGCAGTTTTCACCTCTAATGCCTATTACTTCCTCCAATGTATCATAAGGTTTACCAGTAACGGCTACCAGCTCATCTCCAGGTCTCAGATTTCCGAAAAGGCATAGCGCAAGAGCTTGCGTTCCTGATACTATTTGATGTCTGACCAGAGCATCCTCAGCACCAAAAACATTTGCATATACGCTGTCCAGAACTTCTCTTCCCCTGTCATCATAACCATATCCGGTAGTGCCGTTAAAGTGTGAATCACTGAGTTTATTATCCTGCATTGCCTTAATCACTTTTAACTGGTTCAGGCCTTTTATAGCCTCTATTCCTTCAAATACTTTTTGAGCATCCTTCTCTGCCTGCTCAGCCAGCTCAATAACTCTATCCTCTATTTCAAAACATTGTTTTAAATATTCTTTTGTTCTTAAGTCCATTCAAACGATTCCTCTTTCGTGTCAGTTTAATAGAATTTTCTGTATTATCATACAAAGCATTTTAGGCATGATTAAATAATAAAACGACCTTTAAGGCGAGATATTTTTTAATCATGCCTTAATAGCATTATATACCATTTGGAGCCTTCTAGCTAGCTTCTATGGATATAATTAATTTTTGTACCTGGAATTAATATATAACTAGTAAAAGCTGCTCCTTTGCACAACTGCAAATAACCTGTATAATTAAGATCATTGCGGCAGTATGTCTGATTGCTGACACCTGATTCTGCTCCCGACTATTGATTAACTCCGGAGGTTTAAATGATTTTAGAACACACTGTTGATATTTCCGATTCCGGTAAACAACTGAAATATATTTTAAAAGGCAGGCTCAAGATATCCGAAAGGCTGGTTAAAAAGCTTAAATTCCAAAATAAAATATATGTAAACAATGAGCCTGTTTACGTAAACTACATTGTAAAAGAAAAGGACAAGGTTAGAGTTGAACTGGAACTTGAAGAAGACTGTGAATATATTGAGCCTCAAAATATTCCGATAGATATTATGTATGAAGACGACTGTCTGTTGGTTCTCAACAAACAGCCGGGAATCGTTGTACACCCTACCTCCAGCCATCCCCATTCAACAATCGCAAACGGAATCGTATATTATCTCAAGCAAAAAGGAATTTCTAAAAAAGTAAGACCTATAAGCAGGCTTGATAGAGAAACCTCAGGTATTATTATTTTTGCAAAAAATCAATTTGCTCAGGAAGCCCTCATTAAACAAATGCAGGCTAAAATATTCAAAAAGGAGTATCTAGGAATTGTTCAGGGCATACCCTCTTCCCAAAAAGGAACAATTGATCTGCCCATTGACAGAAAACCAGGCAGCATTATGCTCAGACATATCTCAGAAACAGGAGCTCCCTCGATAACTCATTATGAGGTTTTGGAAAGCTTCGGGTCACATAATGCTGCATTACTTCGATTTAAGTTGGAAACAGGCAGAACCCATCAGATCAGGGTTCACTGCCAGGCTATGGGTTTCCCTATTTATGGCGATACATTATATTCGGAAAATTCAGGCTTGTTAATTTCCCGTCAGGCTCTGCATTCACACATAACCGAAATAGTACATCCTGAAACCCAGAAAGAAGTTATTTTCAATGCTGAACTACCCTCCGATATGAGAACGGTACTGGAAATAATGCGTAATTAACCTGTAAATATTTTACATAAGCAGCCTTCTATGCTACTATCTACTTATACAACTGAATTTGCAAGCATTGCCGCAGGCAGTGTTTAACAAATACAAATGAAAAGGTGAAGGTTTAGGAGGTACTTAAGTATGGATGTTCTGAAGGATCGGTATTCAATAACTGAGTTAAGCGAATCTTTAAATATAACAGATCATGCTTTGAGATTCTATGAGAAGGAATTCGGGTTAAAAATCCCCAAGGATAACCGTGGCAGAAGATTTTACACAACCGAACTGGCAAATGTCATGTATCAGATCAAGGATATGCGTGATCAGGGACTCGAACTTAAAGCCATAAGAAAAATACTTGAAGATGAAAATGTAATTCATGAAAATAACACCGGTCCAGCTTATTCAGGTATTTCAATTGATTGCGAGGATAAGTTTCCTGCTGTTATAACCCCAACCTCTGCTCAATTAAGCAAAAATGAACTGGCCATTATAATTGATGCTCTAAACAATATGAAGGAGCAGGTTTTTGATAATATCTCCACAGAACTATTGTCAACCAGAGAGCAAATTTCAAAGGAAATACATAAATCAAAGCTTGAACTTGGAGCATGTGTTGAAAACAGTTCACGAAAGCTCGAAATAAAGCTTGACCGCCATTTTCAGGAGGTCGACAGGTCTTTGACCAGCTGGAGGGAAAAAAAGAATACTTCTCTGGCAGGAAGGTTAAAGAAGTTAATCGGAAAATAGTGAGTTTCTGACCGATTTTTTAAACAAGTTTTGATAAATTAATTAAATAATTGCAGAAAATAATAACCCTGAAAAACAGTTAAGCCGGCTTTTTGAGTCGGCTTTATTTTTATACTGCTTTGATATTTATCTTTATAAAACATAATATTGAGATTTTTATAACACTGATACTATTTAATCCTTCAGAGCAAAACCTTTGGCATCCTTGTTGATGCTTCCTGACAATATCATTATTCCTTCAACCAGTCCCCATATCCAGGTTGCCCATGAAAGAAGCCCGCATGAAAGAACTGTTATTAACAACTGTGCCAATCCAATACCTATATGTCCAAGATAAAATCTGTGAACTCCGAAAACTCCAAGAAAAATACCGAACAAACCTGCTGCCAGCTTTGATTTCTGCTGGCCGTATGCATTTAAATTAACTCCGCATTTCATACAGACCTGAGCCATTGAATTTGTTATGTCTCCACATAAAGGACAATAATTATTTCCCTTTCCAACAGGTACTCCGCATGCAACACAGATAGCTGCATGATCATTCATAACGTTGCCACAATTTCTACAATACATAATATTTACCTCCTGCTTATTATTTATGATTAAGTGTTTTTATCTTCATACAAGTTTCGAAAATGTATTACATCCCAGTATACGGTTCACTACAAATTATGTCTGAAAGAAAAAGGGATATTTAATATTTTATAGCTGGTAATTTTTAATACTCGATGAATTTTCATACTTGCTTAATATATATTAATTATAAAAAAATGTCTACTTTAAAATAAAGTAATAAGCAACGGGTTCAGGTATCAATCACCATACTTTCAAAAATATGGTGATTTCCGTATGTTTATATGATAAAATTGGAAAATATAGAATATTTATGTCAGGAGAGGGTATAAAAATGAGATTTGTTTTAAAGTGGTCATATTCCTGCGCCAAATATTTAGCAGACGTTTTAAATGAAAACCATAATAAAAGATCCGTTTATTACTATGGCTTCTATATATTATTTGGTACATTAGTTAAAGGTATTATATTGATTTCATTATCTTTGCTTCTGGGAATTATGCTTCCTGCCTTATTGACTGTAATTATTTTAGGATCCTTAAGAATGCTGGCAGGCGGATATCACTTTGATACTTACGGAAAATGCCTTCTAGTTACATTGGCACTGGTTATAACAGCTGCTTTAATATCCCAGTATACCTACAGCTACTGGAGCATCGCTTCCATTGTCCTGTTTTTGATTCTGGTATTCGCATTCAGCTTTTACATGCTCATAAAGTATGCTCCGAAAGATACTCCTACCAAGCCCATAACCGACCCTGCGGCCATTATGAAATATAAAAAGCTGTCCATCTCATATCTTGGTTTATTGCTTATACCATGCTCCATTCTGATGTTTTTCAATTTGAAAATGCAAGTTATGGCCATAAGTTTCGGAGTACTGCTTGAGGTATTTACCATAACTCCTGTAGGGCATAGTTTTTTCAATATGATAAAAACCGGTTTAAATAAAGCCTGAACAACCTGCTTTATTTATTAAATTATTCAATATTACTGGCGGATTAATTCTATTAAATACACAACTTAAAAGAGGTTTTATGTATGACCGATGTTTTGTTTCAAAATAGCCTGGCTGTAAAAATAATTATAAATACGTTATTTGTATCCATTCCCGAAGAACTGTATCTGGTAATGTTTACTTTAATAATGGTGGGAGAATTTGAATACTGGAAAGAATCTGAATGTAAAAGACTGATTAACCGATTCGACTATGTCAGGGTTTTCCTGCCGACAATTGTATTGTTATTGTACTAACCAACGATGTATTCGGAGATGCAAGCGCAATAAAGTGGATGTTAAAAGCTTTTTTATTCTATCTGATAGGATATCTTTCTGTTGGTATTTCCGAATTTGCTTATGTTCCGTTTATATTATCCTGTACAGGTCTGACAATGTCCGATATCAGAGACAATCTGTTAATATATTTTTTGACCTCACTTCCCTCACGCCTATTGCAAATTACATTAATTGCCTACTTGGTAAGCAGGAAGCGTACCCTGCTGAAGGGACAACTTATAAAAAATATACTGTCCAATCCAGTACTTACAGTGATATTTTCTTTATTGGTATTTGCTAATATTCTGTTTCTTCAAATGCTTGGAACGGCAATTATGTTTGATAAAGTGCTTATATCTATTTCACGTATTTCACAAATGTTTATAATTACAGGTGTTATTATGTTCCCCATAATAAATATTTCAGGTTTTCTATGGGGCTTCTATATTTTAAAAAATAGAGAAATAAATGATAAAAAAAATGCTTCCGAAAAATTGTATAAACTGTTGAAAGATATAGAATTATATACAAATAATGAAAAATATGATAATATCAGGTGGAAGCTTAACGAAATTGGCGTAGACATTGAGGAGGTTGCCAAGGCCCTGTATAAGGAAAGTGAAACGGACAATTAAATGGTAAAAATAAGGAGGTACATAGCAATGAAAGCTTTCTTTTATACTATTTTGTCAAGTATTTTATACATTCTGGTATTATTATTCGGAGTAAAGCCGGCTTGTATTTGGTGGTTTTACCAACCGAGAGTCCCAAAGCTTAAATAGGAACCAGCAAGCCCGGACAGTATTTATTATATGAAAGATGTGTTGAAATTTCCCGGTTTATTTACCGTTTCATTTCTTTATTATGTTTTATGGCGGCTGTAATAGTCCGCTCCTTAATGTCCATAGCCAATTCTATGTAAGTTTTATTTGCAGAATCAAGTATAAAGCTCCTTGCTTCCTCCGGCAAATCCGATACGTTGAAATAAGCTGCAAGCTGCTTCAGTTTAGAGATTGACGGTTCCCTTTTGTTGCTCACATAACCATTAAAGGTCGGTATTTTAATATTAAGCTGGACTGCAGCTTCCTGCTGCTCCATACCTTTTTCCCTGACTAACTGTTTTAGTCTCTCTCCAATAGTTTTTTCCATAAAGTATATTTCCTCACATTTATTTCTTAATACTACATTATAATTATAAATTGCTATAATTGTCAATTAATTACTTTTAATCAAATTTCATAGCGAATTTTCTGCAATTTGATTCATCATTTTTTGTGTTGACAAATTGCATTTCGAATTTTATAATAATTTTAGTGGCAATTTATTACATAATTCAACTATATTGGAAGTTTGCATTACCAAACCATCATACCATCATGCTGGACACAAATCATTTTTTGACACTTTATAAGAAAAAATGTTGGATAAGAGGGGTTTTGATATGCTAGTTGACGAAATAAACAAATTAAAGGAAGAACTTAATAAACAAGTTGAGAATAGCAGCCTGGACAACGAAATAATTTTAGCTATAAGTCAGGACCTGGATAAATTAATTCTTGAATACTACAGAGATGTACTTAGGGTTCAAAATACCTGTTCAAATGTCCTTTAAATATCAATTTTATTGCATTGAAATACTATATAGTATATAATTTTTATGGTATTTTTGATGCCAGAAACAATGAGAGGATAGATATACAAATGAAACTAGGTATTGTTGGACTTCCAAACGTAGGGAAAAGTACCCTATTTAATGCTATAACCAAAGCTGGCGCAGAAAGCGCAAACTACCCCTTTTGTACTATTGAACCAAATGTAGGTATTGTAGCGGTTCCGGATGAAAGACTTGATAAGCTGGCTGAAATGTATAACCCTGATAAAATAACTCCTACAGTAATAGAATTTGTTGATATTGCAGGTCTGGTTAAGGGAGCCAGCAAAGGCGAAGGTCTGGGCAACAAGTTCCTTTCCCATATAAGAGAGGTTGATTCCATTGTTCATGTAGTAAGATGTTTCGAAGATGGAAATATTGTACACGTAGACGGTTCCATAGGCCCTGTAAGAGATGTTGAAACCATAAATCTTGAACTGATTTTTGCTGACCTTGAAATGCTGGAAAGAAGAATTGACAGGACCAGAAAGAACCTCAAGTCAGGAGATAAGAAATTCCAGATAGAAATAGAGCTCTTTGAAGCAATCAAGACACATCTTGAGAGTGGAAAACCTGCAAGATCAATGACCTTTGACAGTGAACAGCAGCAAATAGTTGACCAGTTGTTCCTTATTACCTTAAAGCCGGTATTATATGCAGGAAATGTTTCGGAAAACGATCTCTCTTCTCTTGAAGATAACAAATTCCTAGCAGAGCTTAAGAACTTTGCTGAAGGTGAAGGCTCAGAAGTTATGGTTATTTGTGCAAAGGTTGAGGAGGAAATTGCTCAGCTTGCGGATGAAGAAAAGTCTGATTTCCTTGAGGCAATGGGACTGGATGAATCCGGTCTGGATAAGCTTATAAAAGCCAGCTATAAAATTCTCGGACTTATCAGTTACCTTACTGCAGGACCACAGGAAGTAAGAGCCTGGACCATTATTAAGGGTACAAAAGCCCCTCAGGCAGCGGGAAAAATTCACAGCGACTTTGAAAGAGGCTTTATCAGAGCTGAAATTGTTGCCTACAACGATCTAATGGCCTGCGGCTCCTATACTGCCGCAAAGGAAAAGGGTCTGGTCAGATCTGAAGGCAAGGAATATATAATGCAGGACGGAGATGTAACACTGTTCAGGTTTAATGTGTAAAGAAACAGACATAGCGTTGGTATTAAAAGCTTTCTATGAGAAAATCATAGAAAGCTTTTTTGGGTTGTAAGGCAGTATTATATTAAGTCCCACATTATCAGAATTTTAAGTATCAACGTTATTTTTCCTGAACGCAAAAACAGCTAATATGAATTAATCATATTAGCTGTTTGTTCAACTACTATTCCTTATTTGCAATAACCTCTGTAACCTGCTCAACTTCATGATCATGAAGAACTTCATTCAGATCGATAATTGAGAATAATTTCTCGTTTTTCTTTCCGACACCCTTAATATACTTTTTGTTGTTAACTTTTATTATAGCATCAGATTTATCTATTGAATCCTCATTCAAATTAATTATCTCAAGCACATTGTTTACCATGAACCCAAAGAGTTGTCCGTCTTTTTCGGTAATAATAATTTTAGTTTTCTTTGTAATTTCAGAATCACCCATACTGAACTTTTTATTTAAATCAATTACAGGAACCACTCTTCCTCTTAGATCATACAGCCCTTTTATGTAATCAGGCATTTGTGGAATAAGTGATACTTCGCTGTATTTTTCAATTTTGAATACCTGTGATGCTTCTACACTACATAATTCATTATTTAAAGTAAATATAACAACTTGTATGTCAGCCATTCCTGCCACCTCCAAAATATTGTACCATTATTGTTAATAATACCATAGTCTGGTATGAGCCGCAACCAAAATTCAACTCGGCAAAATGCGGTACAATTATCTTCCACTGTCATTATTCACTTTATAAATTTTATTGGCATTTCAAACTTCTTAAAGAGAATTAAATAAAATCTTAAAAGAGTTAAATAAAATACCCGCTTTTTAAAGGAGATTATTTTTGATATAATACATTCTGTGTCATTTTGGTATGATAATAAATACTGAAATTTATTGTTTAAATACAAAATCCTGCCACAAGCATAAATAACGATTTAATTAATTAATAGATAGGACTGATTTTATGGAAAAAAGCAGAATTGAAAGACTCAATGAATTAGCCAAAAAAGCTAAAAGCACTTCCCTTTCAGAAGCTGAACTGGCTGAAAGAGATCAACTTAGGAAAGAATATATAGGTGCCTTCAGGGCAAATCTGAAAGCAACCCTGGACAACACTGTTATTGTCGATAAGCACGGTAACAGAAGAAGTCTGAGAAAGGATAACTAAACACATGGCAAAAGCCTACATTGTCAAAGGCAAGGAAAGCAGGATTGAATACGGACATCCCTGGATATTCAGAAGTGATATTTCACACACAGATGGTGAAATTGTTCCGGGCGACGTTGTTGATGTATACAGCAGTAAAAATAAATTCCTGGGCAGGGGTTTTTATAATCCCCAATCTCAGATTACCATAAGGATGCTTACCTATGAGCATGAAGAAATAAACTATGACTTTCTTTATCAAAGAATAAACGATGCCTGGAGCTATAGAAAGCAGGTAGCCGACATCAACAGCTGCCGTGCTGTTTTTGCCGAATCGGACTTTCTCCCTGCATTGGTAGTTGACAAGTTTTCAGATATTCTTGTAGTTCAAACCCTGGCACTTGGAATGGACAGATTTAAAAATGATATAGTCCAAATTCTTGATGAAATAATAAAACCCAGAGGAATATATGAAAGAAATGATGTTCCTGTCAGACAGCTCGAAGGACTGGAAATGCAAAAGGGTTTTTTAAAAGGACCTTTCGATACTCTTGTTGAAATGAATGAAAACGGTGTTAAATTTCTGGTAGATGTGGAAAACGGGCAAAAAACAGGCTTTTTCCTGGATCAGAAGGAGAACCGTGCAGCCATTGCTCCCTTTGTCAAAGATGTAAAGGTGCTTGACTGCTTCACACATACAGGTTCCTTTGCACTTCATGCCGGACTTTTCGGCGCCGGCAGTGTTTTGGGTATTGATATTTCTGAGCATGCCGTTAAATGTGCTACAAAAAATGCTGAGATAAATGGCTTGGAATCTGTCGTGAAATTTCAGGCAGCAAATACTTTTGATATATTGCGCGAATTTTACGATAATGGAGAAACCTTTGACACAATTGTTCTTGATCCGCCGGCCTTCACTAAAACTAAGAATGCTGTTCAGGGTGCTATCAGAGGTTACAAGGAGATTAATCTTCGCGCTATGAAGATTATTAAAAGAGGCGGCTACCTCATTACCTGCTCCTGCTCTCAGCATGTGGATTCAGATCTGTTTATGGATATTCTCTATGATGCTGCCGCCGACTCCAGACGCAAGGTCAGGGTAGTTGAATACAGATCCCAGGCAAAGGACCATCCTGTGCTGCTTGCCTCACCGGAGACTGAATATTTGAAATGCGCTATTTTACAGGTGGTATAAAGCAGTTCAGTTTTAACTGAACTTTAGCTTGCCAGTACTCATGGTCACCTCCTTTTTAAAGGCTACAGTTTGTCTACTAATGTATTCCATGTAAGTTCCAGAACTCCTGTCATATTATGCTGCTCGTTTGATACAAATGTTACAACTGCATTTTTATCCGGCAGCATAACAACATATTGGCCATACATACCATCCATACGGTATGAATTAGGATATGAATTCATCCAAATTTGATAACCATACCCTTGATGATGGTCAACGGTTGCAAAGTCGGGGTTAAAATCATCGGTTTTTATCTGAACAGAGGTGGCCTGTTCTATATAACTTGCTGGAATAAGCTGCCTGCCTTCCCAGACGCCTTTATCAAGAATTAACTGTCCAAACCTTGATAATTGCTCTGCTGTTAAATACAAGCCCGAAAATCCCTGCGTGATTCCATTTGGACATGTATCCCATTTGGGTCTAGGTATGTCTAAGTATGCAAATACTTTCTGATTCAGATATTCATCCAGATTAACGCCTGTGGAAATGCTTATAATCTTTGAAAGCATATATGTTGCTGAATTATCATATGTAAAATGCGTTCCGGGTTCATAGACAATGGGTTCATTAAAGAAAAGCCGGCTAATATCCCAACTCTTCCCTTCTCTCCAATCGGCTTTAAATACAGGACATGCTGCATGTCCTGTTCCCATACAGAGCAAATCATGGATAGTCAGCTTATCAAGATAATCATTATTAACTGCATTTTTAAATTCAGGAAAAAAATCTACCACATGATCATTAATTTTAAAGTGACCTTCATTAACAGCAATCCCTGTTGCCATTGAAGTAAAGGTTTTGCTCACTGAATATAACAGAACCGGTTGTTCTTCTTCAAAATCATGTTTGGCTATTACTTTGCCCGCCTGCCTGACAACAACATTCAACACGTGCAAATTCTGCTTTTTTACTGCTAATATCAAATCGTTCAACAAGTGATTTTTCATTGTAACAAACTCCATCAATATATTTATTAATAATCCTAAATGTAATCAGTTTATTTGTATTAAGCACTCCTTGGTATTATTCACTCCATTATTCTACAATTCCATGTCATAGAGTACAAGATCTATAATTAAATTCGGTCCAGCTGTTTAATATAAATTGAGAATTTAATTTTTTATCCTAAAGAGCTGCCTTTATAGCTTTTTGCATTTTATATATGAAAAGTTCAATGGAGGTTTATTTTCCATATTTTTAGCCGGTTCATCAATTTCAGAAAATTCAATTAAACCATATTTTTCAAATTCCTGTTTTATTGAATCGGAATCGTAAAAGAATATTTTTACCCCCTTCATTGTTTCGAACCGGTCTTTACTCAGTTGTTTACCCCTTCCGAACATTGGAGCTTTCTTTGAAACGGCTGTAAAAATCATATACCCCTTTGGCTTTAACTGACTATAGCAATCTTTAATTAATTTCCTTCTTTCATGCTTATTCAGCAAATGAATAAGTGCATAGCAAAATATACCGTCATAAAGTTTATTGTCAAAAGGCATGTCAGTAACTGAACCATGATGGATTGTAATATCATCCAACCCGTTTTGTCTCGCCAGGTCAATGGCTGTTTTAGAAATTTCAATACCTGTTACATTAATTCCGTTGTCACAAAAAATTTTAGCATTTCTGCCATACCCAATACCCGGAATTAAAATGTCCTTAACTTTATTCTCAAGAAAAAGGTTTTTCGTTAAAATTGCTGAGTCCGACGGCTCATATCCCCACATCATTTGTTTCTCTATAAAGCTTGATTCCCAGAATTCTGTCATATTTAGCTCCTTTAAGTTTAGTATATAACTCTGCTATCCTGCCGGCGGCTACTTTATCTTTGTAGATCCGACATTCAAATTTTTAAAATAATTTTTGATTAAAAATAAGTCAGCATCTATCTTTTTGTGCTATACTTATCACGTTTCTAGACCATGAATCCAAAAAGCAGCACTTCCATCCTCCATTAGAAATCTCATAATTGCTTTTTTTCTTATACCATTTTTTATTATAGACCAGGGACTGTTTTTAAATAGCTCGTTATCATCCAATCTGTAACCATCCCGGTCAAGATACCATATCTTTCCCTGTTCTTCTTCA
The DNA here is from genome assembly GCA_029266335.1 of Eubacterium sp. GTDB lineage: Bacteria > Bacillota > Clostridia > Acetivibrionales > DSM-1351 > Ruminiclostridium. The sequence continues at coordinate 46,531 of JAQSXC010000055.1, forward strand.
TTTTCTTCAATCTCATTAATTTTACTGAATTTTTGTCTACTGACTTCATCCCAGACAAAATTCCCTGTTAAAAATGTCTCTTCTATGGTTCCTAAAAATTCAAGTTGATATAATTGATAATATTCTAAAATATATAATTCCATATTTCTCCTCAAAACTTGCATTTTTAACAGTTGCAACCGTTGCCTTTAATAATGTGTCCCTACAATCAAACCCAGTTTATTCTTATTACATTATCCAGAACATTTTCTATTAAAAACGATAAAATATAAGCAGACACAAGAATGGATGTAAAATAAAAACGCTTTGAAAAAAGTTCCGGAATTTTGATTTTAAAGCTTTTTATCACAAAATATAAACAAATTACTGATACTAAAATAGAAATTAGAGCTGGGAGATTTTTGAGCAATTCTAAATTATTTAATTTATACCATATGAGACCGGTACCTATCTCATCCTCCATATATGGACTCCCTTGTATCAGGACCCCCGTATAAGCATGAACCATTGGTACAAGCCTTATTATGGAATTACAACAGGCAAATGCGCCAATTATCAGCAATGCGGCTTTGTTCTTTGAACTTGTTTTACTCAATACCAAAGTAAATACAATTGCCATAGCTAATGTAAAATTTGGTCCCATGTCCCAAGGGTTTTG
>JAQSXC010000266.1 GCA_029266335.1 Eubacterium sp.
ACCATTACTGATATGCACCGGGATTAGCTAACGGGCTTCTTGGCAATTACCCGTACCAGACTTACACTGGCAAGTATGCTCCAGCTTTGCTGGACGCACACAATAAAAAAAGGGTGCCAACCCTTTCAGGCTGAACACCCCTTTGGCCATTAGAGTATGGCCACCTCCATTAAGTTCTTCAACGCAAAACCACTCCTTTCGTATAGGATTCAGTTCCGGAAACCGTTGCACACAATATTGTGTACATTCTTATTATAAAACTGCCGGCGAGCGCTCTCAAGTCAGAAAACAGCTATAAGTAAAGTGTATTACTCTAAGCCTCTTCCTTAAAGGTTATCTTGAGTTCGCCCAATTCCATACCACTCTGCCCGAAATACAATTTCATATGGGCATATCTGCTCTTAAAAGGACCGATATCAAAGGATCTGCTGATCCACTGACCATTAGTGCCGTTAATTGTAAGAGTTTTTTCCAGGTTTCCGTTAATAAATACCGATACGGGCATTTGTGCCACTTCACCGGAATCCGACTTCATTTTCATACTTAAGGTGTACAGGCCATGTCTTGCGAATTCCAGACCGAACATTGTCTCAGAACCCTTATCCGTCCTGATATTGGACACATCAAGGCAGGTCTCCTGTTCAACCGGGATATGGCTGAGCTCCAGGGAGGAGTCATCTCCGGCTTGTATGTTCTTCGTGTCTTCAAGCTCTTCCTCGGAAAGTCTTCCGAGATAACGATCCATAACCGGAAGCTTCATAAGAGCCCTGCAAATGTTGTCTGCAGCTCTCTGAAGTTCTCCTCTTGTAATTCTTCCGTCCTTGAGACCTTCCAATGTATTGTCCTGGCCACTGTTGGCCATTGAATCGGTTACCACCATGTATACGTCATTCTGTCCGCGTACCATGGCAGCAGTATTATCAGCACGTCCGTCCCCGCCTTCATCATTCATCTTTGCCCACCAGTCAGTCATGACCATACCGTTAAAACCCCATTCCTTTCTGAGAATTGTAGTCAGAAGATCATAGTTGCCTGCTGTCCATAATCCATTCAAGGAACCATAGGTGGACATCACAAGGAATGCTCCGCCTTCCTTGACAGCCATTTCAAAGCCCTTCAGATAAATTTCCCTCAGAGCTCTTTCAGAAACTATGGAATCTGTTTCGGTACGTTTAAATTCCTGGTTATTTGCGGCAAAATGCTTGATTGTACCGGTGGTACCCCAACGGTGAATGCCACGAAGCTCTGCCACAGCCATTTTCCCTGTAAGATATGGGTCTTCTGAAAAATATTCAAAATTCCTTCCGTTCAGAGGATTACGGTGTATATTCATACCTGGTCCCAGTATAGTGTCAACTTTATTCCTGCGGAGCTCCAGGCCTACCATTTCAAATAATTCTTTCACCAGCCCGGTATTAAAGGTACTTGCCACGGCAGTTCCGTTTGGCAGACTGAAGGCCAGGGTGCCGCAGTCCATACGGATACCGGAAGGTCCGTCAGCACAGCAGCCAACAGGTATACCGAATTTCTGAAGACTTTCTGTCACACCGCCGAAGGCTGAAGCAGTTCCTGCGGTCACCTTCGGAGAAGACATACCCTCTCCGCGGATAATACATGCCATATCCTCCTCGGAAAGCTGACTAAGGAAATCCTCCATTGTGGCCTGACCGTCATATATATCCTCCAGACGGATTCCGCAGTCACCTTTATATGGGATTTCTGCCGGACGCCCTGCTTTTATTCTTTCAGGCAGATTTATTGTACGAAGGGGCACTGCCTCCTCAAGCATTTCAAAACCTTTGGCGGTCCGAACCGCCTTCATTCTCTGAAAGGCCTTTACAGGAGCTGCCGCCTCCTGAAGCTGTTCAACCACAACAGTTTCCTTGAGCTCAAAGCTTCCCACCGGCCATGCACTTCTGACATCGTTTCCGGCAAATATCCGGTACTCTCCGGCTTCCAGCACATAACAGAATTTATGTCCGGTGATACCGCTGTCGTCGTAGGAGGACAATTCCTTCTTCGGTATGGAGAACTTAAGCTCCTGGGTTTCGCCCGGCTCAAGCACTTTTGTCTTTTGGAATGCCACCAGGCTTCTGGCAGGTTTACCAAGCCTGCCCTGGGAAGCAGCTGCATAAATTTGAATTACTTCCCTGCCTGCTGCTTTACCCTTGTTGGCAACTGCTGCAGTAAGGCTTATTTTCTCTCCAACCGCCTCAAAGCCTGTTGTCTCTATTGAAAATTCAGTGTAGGAAAGCCCAAAGCCAAAAGGATACAAAACCTTATCCTTTGCAACAGTTTCAAAATAGCGATATCCCACATATATGTCTTCTGCATAAAAGATCTCTTTTTCACCACCGAAATTGGATGTTGACGGGTAGTCGGCAATGTCGGCTGCAATGGTGCCGGCAAGCTTTCCACTGGGGCTTACCCTTCCCGTCAAAACGTCAGCCGCGCCGTTTCCGCCTTCCATACCACCCTGCCAAACGTACAATACCGCCTGTGGCTTATACTGCTCAACCCATTTCATATCTATTATGTTACCTACATTAAGAACAACTGCAGTACGTTTGAAGTATTTGCAGACCTTCCGCAGCATTTCTTCTTCCGGATCAGTCAGCAGATAGCTGCCCTTTGTTGCATGATTGTCCTGATCCTCTCCTGCGGTACGGCCGATGATAACGATGGCAATATCCGAACGTTGGGCAGCGGCCTCTACAACTTCATCACTCAGGGGCATTTCCACCTGTGACCATGGCTCCTGTCCCCAGCCCTGCCCCTTGTCAAAGGGGTTCTCTTCAACCCAGCTTTCGTAGATACCAAGCAGCTCTGAGTCAATAGCAATGTCTTTGCCGGCTTTTAAGGCGTCCAGTATGCCGGTAACATATTTGGTATTGACCAGTCCGCCGGAACCTGTCCCGCTTTTGTAATAGTCAAACTGAATCCTTCCGAAAACCGAAACCTTTTCACCGCTTTTTACCGGCAATGCCTGATTGTCATTTTTTAAAAGCACTGCGCTTTCAGCAGATACCGCTCTTGCCAGAGAAGCATATTTCTCCATATCCAATGTATATTTTCCCATTAAAATTCCCTCTCAGCTGTAATTGCAATTACTATATGCCAGCAAGTATTATGTGTTAAGTATGATCTAGTGTAAAATCCCCTATATATTCTTGATCTTCCGGCAGTGTTACTCTCCTACTCCGATACTATTTTTTCAAGGGCCTGTGCATTTCCAAATTTGGGAACAGGTCCGTTCGAGGGCTTTGCCCAACGCACGGCATTTCTCATAACCTGCTGAATTTCAGGCTGATAGAATATTGGGAAAGTTTCATGTCCAGGGCTGAAGTAAAATATTTTTCCACAGCCGCGATTGAAGCAGCAGCCCCCACGGAATACCTCCCCACCTTCATACCAGTTGATAAAAACAAGATCATCCGGTTGAGGAATATCAAAGCGCTCACCGTACATTTCGGTATGAGCAATCTCTATGTATTCGCCCAGGCCTTCCGCTATAGGATGTGAAGGATTTACAACCCACAATCTTTCCTTTTCGGCAGCCTCTCTCCATTTCAGATCGCAGCTTGTTCCCATAAGTTTTTTAAATATCTTTGAAAAGTGTCCTGAATGAAGCACAATTAAACCCATTCCGTTCAATACTCTTTTATACACCTTCTCAACAATCTCATCACTGACTTCATCATGGACCATATGTCCCCACCAGATTAATACATCGGTATTGTTCAAGACTCCCTCTGTAAGGCCATGTTCAGGCATATCAAGAGTGGCACACCCGGACTCCATATCACTTTCTCTGTTTAAAAAATCCGAAATAACAGCATGAATTCCATTTGGATAAATACTTGAAACATTCCCATCTGCTTTTTCATGTCTGAATTCATTCCAAACTGTAACCTTTATTTTATTGCTCATAGTAATGACCTCATTTCTTCTACAAATTAAAAAGCTACCGATAAGATAGCTTTTGTCTTGTCATTTATAACTTGATTCTTCATATCATGGTATGCAATTTGTTCTTTAATAGTGGCCACTTCATCAATAATCATATCCAATTTTTGATGTGAAACCTTACTTTCAGCCTTCAAAGCGTTAATATCAGCTTTGATTTTATCCAGCTTTCCCGGTTTCTTAAGTATGAGGTTCAATGTTTCTTCCATAAGTGCACCCTCCAGAGAATAATTATATCATGTACCAATATAATAAATCCATCCCCTTTGTAGAGCGAAATGGTATTAATTTACTTAAACATGTCCTGACTGTCAATATCCCAGGTATGGATTTTTAGATTAATTTATGACTCCTATATCATGCCATTTAAATTTATCTCAAGCAGTATAGTAAATATATACTCGCAATACATTTTACCCCAAAATAAAGTTATCTTTGTAACACATACTCCCTTAATGAATATTATGGTATTAGCTTAAGTTTTTGAGAGCTTTATTATAATTTTTTTGGGAGGGTAAAAGTATGTCAGAAAATCAAAATTCCGTTCGTGGAGGCTTTTTAGACAATACGCATGGATGTTCAAGAGAAAATGATAATCTAATATGGATAATAATCATCGTTATTATTTTATTCTGCTGCTTCTGTGGAAATAAACATCACGATTGCTAACTCCTTTCGAACATAAAATAAAACTCGGGAAACAAACTTCTGAGTTTTATTTTTTCGCCAAAATAAATATAAGGCGCCCCTGTCACTACAACAAAAAACTGTAAGCAGTTGTTGTCTGCCAAGGTTTCCGCCTATTATTCCGTTCTCTGCAAACATTGTCATAGCAGGCTTTGCCCATGCAGCCATATCCTTTGTATCACTGAACTCACTCAAGCCCTTTCCAGAACTTCCGGCAGGAAGTTCACCTATCAGCTTTAATATGTTGTACAGAAGTGTAAACATTTCCTCTCTGGTAATTTCTTTTTCGGGTGCAAACCTGTTGTTTCCAACTCCGTCAGATATACCAAGTCTCTTTGCTGCTGCCAGGTAACCTGTATAGAATTTGTTTCCTGCATCTGTAAAGTTAACTGCCGGATTTTCATCAGCCTTTATTCCATATGCTTTCATTACCATTGTGAGGAATTGGCCTCTGGTCAGCTTTCCTTCGGGACTGAAATCGCCGTTGCCGATACCTGTAGTAATGCCTCTTGCAGCTATGAAACCAACTGCCTTGGAATACCATGCACCATCTGCTACATCCTTGAAGCTTACCTTGTTGTAACCCACTGCATATTTTGAGAAATGATTTGACCTGAAGCTTATCATTCCTGTTTCCTTGTTATATACACAGTTGCTTACAGGTTCCAGGTGACCCTGTGAATTTATGTAGTATATGACAATAGCTTCAATATCCTCTCCTGCTTTTGGGGTATACGGGATAGATAC
>JAQSXC010000056.1 GCA_029266335.1 Eubacterium sp.
CCGAGTGTATTCCTGCCGGAATCATTCCATAAGGCTCGGTATATTTCATTATGTCTTTAATGTATCCGCAGTAAAGCTTCATAGCCTTTTCCCATTGGGGATGCTTTACGCTGTCCTTCTGTGTGCGGCACAGCAGCTCCAATGCCTGTATATATATCTGTTCTCTGGATTGATGGTTGAAATGAACTATTGTTTTTTTGGTTTCATCACGGTAGAAGAAGCCTTTTAGAGGAATTCCCCCAGTGCCTGTTTCCTGGCACACCAGCATGGAATCGGCGAATTTCTCGGCTTCTTTTGCATAATAACCATCCTTCGTAGCCTTGTATATGACCGACGCCGCCCAGCTGGCAGTGGCATAGTATTGTGAAAGGCTTGAGTTATATGTGTGTTCATACATGGATGCCTGTTCCATGCCTGCTGATTCAAAGCGTTCAATGGCAAACCGGAAATCATTTTTTGCACTGTCAAGGCACTTCCAGGCAAGCTCCGGGTCCATGTCTCTTATAACAATAGCTCCATAAGCTTCAATACCTGACATGAGAAAGTTTTCAAATGCATGATTATGTACACGTGCGGCAACATCATCCATGTCCCCTATCAAACCGTTGGTCCAGCGGCAAACCCCGGCGCTGGACACCCTGTAGCCGTCTCCGAACCTCATTCTGAGTACGAAGTCCAGCCCCCACTGAGCCTCTTCCAGTAGACGGAGGTACAGGAGCCTGTCCTTTTCACTGCCTGCATTATCCTTTACAGTTTCGGCCATCTCCAGGAGGGCGTGTACAACCTCTGCCGTCTGGGCAGTCTGCTGGGATACATCCCCCGCATCATGCCAGCCGCCGTTATATACTACTTTTACTCCATTATGTTCTGCAATGATATCCCCGTGACAGGTTCCGTGTCTGCCTACTACAGGATATCCGCACCTTTCGGAATACAGAAAGTGTATTACTTTCCAGACTGCTTCCTCCATGATCCTGTGACCTATTTCAAAACTCCCGGTGATGGCCTCTCCTGCTCTGAGACTATACCTTCCGGGCTGTTTGAATTCAGAAAAATCAAGTATGGAAAAACCTCCCTTATCATTTGTGATTTTTTTAATCCTTGCCGAGAAAACAACTTCTGAAGTTTTTTCTTCAATCAGCTGGAATTCTCCGGCATCAACACTTGCGACGGCAGTTTTCTTTCCGCTGACCCAGTATCCTGTGGTTGAATAAGAAATAGTATTATTTTTGCACACCCATCCTGTGGAAACATCCGGGTCGGCTATCTTATCTAGTCTGATATCACTTATGTCATATTCCATAATATCCGCTGTTGAGACTTCTTTTCCAAAACACTGGATACTGAATTTCAATTCTGTTACCGAATCTCTCGGAAGCTCCGGAAATTCCCATATACAGCTGTTCCATATCCTGTTTTTCAGATTGATTATATGCTGGCCTTCCCTCATATGCTTATCCGGAACCTTTTGTACTCCGTCATTGGCCAGGTTGACCGTTATCATGGGACTGTGAAGTCCGGGGCACTCCGGTTTTACCCTGAAAAAAATACGGTTGTATGTCTCCCAATTTTCCTTATCAAACTTTAAAATTACTTCCTTCTGACCGAAAAAGGTATAGTCACCGTCCTCGGGTGCACCTTCAGGCCAGCGGCCGGTCCGTGCAGGCACGCTCATGCGCAGTACATCACCCGTAAACTCTGCTTTTCCTGTACCTGCTTCACACCAATCATTTCCGGTGATTTTATCCCATAAGCTTTTACTGTGTAATATTTCCTTTTTTAAAAGTCTCGCCTCTGCCGTTTTGCTCTCATCAGGCAGCAAAATACCATGTATATATCCCGAATCGATCAACTGCTTTTCAAAATCCCGCCTCATATAGTCCTCCTTTTTTAACAAAAGCCGAATCCCACTGCGGCAGCACCGATTATACCAACAGTACCGGGGTTTAATTCCGATAGAACGATTCCTTTCTTTACTGTTCCCAGCTCTTTTTTACCAATCCTGTCAAGTATCTGCCTGTACATCCATCCGTCAGCCATGACTCCTCCGCCTAAAATGATCCTTTCAGGATTGGTAACCCTTATGAGGTTCATAATTCCGCAGGTTATTGCAGCTGCTGCTTCATCTGCTATTTTAGAGGCTAAGGTATCGCCTGCTCCGGCAGCCGTAATAATTTTTTTTGCTGAAATATCATCCTCATTGAAGTTGAATAATTGTGAATCAGGGTGCTTTTCCCTAAGTCCCAGTGCTCTTTTATACATACCGCGCCCTGAGGCTATGGCCTCAAGACAGCCCAATCTTCCGCATTCACATTCAACATCACTATCTATGTCAACAACTATATGTCCTATTTCTCCAGAATCATTTTCCCACCCTCGCAGTAATCTGCCGTCTGCAATGAACCCCGCTGCAATACCTGTTCCAATATTTAAATAAATAAAATCCTTATCTGCTTTTCCTGTGCCAAAAGCTTTTTCGGCCAGAGTTGCAGCTTTTACATCATTTTCAATCCTGATATCAAAATGGTATTTATCTTTAATCAAACTTCCTATTGGAATATTCTCTTTTCTTGAAGGATCAATCATAAGCCAGTTTGCATTAATATAATCAACCTGTCCGATCATTCCCATTCCCATGTACCCCGGCCTTTCATTTATCCAGCCGACCGCAGCTATATAATCATCCAGTGCCTCAAAAATCACTTTGGTACCTTCTGTTTGTGTGAGATACCCAGTTTTATATTTCTTTGACCGCAGCAGCTGCCCGCCTGAATCAACTTCACCGATGAGAAGTTTCGTGCCTCCCAGATCAACAGCCAAACAAGTACCTTTATTTGTCTTCGTATTCATATGGTTCTCCCTGAATTATTTACTCAAATCCGTATCAACCTCTGCTTCCGGCAGCAATTCATAAAGGAATTCCGGCCGGGAGAACTGTTATTACGCAGGATTGTTTTCAGCTGTTCTCCCCGGCCTGTTATCAAATTTGAATTATGAAACTGTACAATTAACTAACGCAACATTACTTTAGTGCTTCTGCAGCTTTTGTCAAAGTTTCTTCCAATTTCTTTACTCCAAGTTTATTTAACGTTGCCGCCATTTCATCGTAATTCTTCTGGAATTCTGCATCTGAAGCCGACAGAACAACTTTTACTTCCTGATTTTTAATATATTCATTTATCTGGTCAAGAACTACCTTTTCATCGGTATCTTCTTTAGGAGCAGCTAATGCCGGAGAAATAACAAGTTTTAAATTCTTCCTTACCGAATCCATTACATCCAGAGAATTTTTAGATACGCCGGAAGCTCTTCCTACCGCTTCTGTTACACTTGATATCCCAAAATAGTAGGCAGGATTATATTTTGTATAGAATACATTTTCATCTCCTCTTGCGGTGATCCAATCGTCAGAGAACTTTGGTATTCCGTCATCACCCATAGTGTAATCAATACCCTCTCTGCCCCATTGAGTCAATCTCTGGCCTTTTTCGCTGAACATCCAATTCATTAACTGAATGGCTCTTTCCGGATTTTTATTTTTTTGAGTTATGAATACTCCTGCCCAACCGGTTCCCAGTGTAACATACTTTGCATTTTCAACCATAGGCTGTGCCTGAACCCAGGTCGCATTGGCAAAGCCGTTCTTTCTGATCATATCTGTCATCTGGTCACTTGTAGAACCTGTATACCAGCTGTAGGAGAATGCCTTATTGTTCACGACCAGCTGAGTAGCCTGGGAACCATCCTTGTAAGCAAAATTATCGGCCGTCATATAACCGTTCTGAAATAATTTATTAGCGTATTTTAAGAAGTTGATATATTCAGGTGAAGAAGTATAGTGAATCAATTTATTGTCATCGGTTTCCAAAAGCTGTGAATTTCCGGGGCACCAGTTTGGAATAAGCCATGTTTTGAAAATTGAAAGCATGAAGGTTTGATCCAAAACCAGTGGAATCATATCAGGATACTTTTGCTTTACCATACCTAATACTTTCGTATAGTCATCAAGAGTCTTTATAGAAGGGTTTCCCAGCTCTTTAAGAATATCTTCCCTGTATAACAGTGATGCAAGTGTAGGACAGCCTGCTTTTGCCGCCTGCCATTCCTCCTGTGACGCCGAGGCATTCAGTATTGTATAGAAGTGTTCGTCGGTTGCATAGGATTTTGCTGCTTTTACAGCCATATCGCTGGGCTTGAAATCCGGTGAGTATTGAGAGATCAAATCATCCCATGCGTAGCTGTATTGAGAGCTGGATAAACGGTCAAAGAGCTTATCTGTATATACCAGATCGGGCAGGTCATTTGATGCCACCATAATACCCAGTTGAGTGTCATCAACCGCACGGGTAGGTTTAAGAGTTACTCCTGTTTCCTTTGAGATCTCTTCAGGTATGATACCCTCGAATTTTTCTGTCCAATACCAAGGGAAATCAATAAAAACATCAAGTGTTACAGGTTCTTTCTCTGCTGAACCCGCAGCAGCAGTATCAGCGGTACTGCTGCTGCCTGTTGACTGCGAATCTTCGGTACTGCCGCATGCTGCAAGCGATGAAATGACCAATACTGCTGCTAGAATGGAACTGACTTTTCGTTTAACTTTTTCACTTAACATTGTATTACCTCCTGATTAAATATTCTTATAAATTAGACGGTTCTGCAGTAAGGATATTCTTATCCCTTAACCGAACCAATCATCATTCCCTTAACAAAGTATTTCTGTAAAAAAGGATATACACAAATTATAGGCAATACCGCTATGATCATGGCTGCCGACTGAAGCGAAAAGGAGGTGATCATTGAGGACTTGTAGGCTGCCGCACCTGCTGAAACACTTCCGCTTATCTGATTTTTATTGACTATTTGCATCATCAGGAAGGACAGGGTCTTCAACTCAGGTTTCTGGACAAAAAATGCCGAATCAAACCAGGCATTCCAGTGTTCCACACCCAGAAACAGTGCAATAGTGGCAAGAAATGGCTTGGAAACAGGAAGTACCAGCTTCCAGAATATTATAAGATCATTGGCTCCGTCTACATGTGCCGAATCAAACAGTTCCGACGGGATTTCCCTGAAGAAGGATATACCTACCATTACAAAGAAAATATTCAAGGCTCCTGGAATTATGTATACCAAAAAAGTATTAAACAGATGCAGATTCTTCAAAAGCATATAATATGGAATTATACCACCTGAAAAATACATGCTTATTATAAGAATTGTAAAATAAAATTTCCTGAATGCAAGATCCTTGAAGGATAAACTATAGGATACCAGGCATGTGAATATGAGACCTATGGCAGTACCGGCAACGGTCCTCAGCACTGATATAAAAATTGCTGTTTTCCATTTTTCATCAGTAAAAAACGGTATGTAATTTTCAATAGTTAATTTCTTTGGATAAAAAGTCACATTATCGGTCAGCGCAGACATTCCCTGGCTGAAGGACTGAATCAGTACGTAGTAAAAAGGATATAATGTAACAAATACAACTACAGCTAAAAAGATCCATTTGATGCTGTCAAAAATAATATCACCCTTACTTGCTCTTTTCATTGTTTACCCTCCATTAAAACAAGCTCGTATCCGAAACTTTTTTTGAAACAAGATTACTTCCGAAAATCAAAACCAGCGATATTACCGACTGTATAAGCCCTATAGCCGTCGCATATGCATATCTTCCGTTGGACAGGCCTACTTTGAATATGTATGTCTGAATTATTTGTGACTTTTCCACATTCATAGCATTTCCAAGCAGATAGGACTGCTCAAAGTTTGAGCCGCTGAGACCTCCTCCGAACAAGTTGCCTAAGGCAAGGATAAGAACTACCGCTATAGTCCCCCTGATACCTGGAATTGTAATTTTCAGTATCTTTGCAAATCTGCTGGCACCGTCAATATCTGCAGCCTCATATAAGGACGGATCTATACCGGTTATGGCAGCTAAAAATATAATTGTCCACCAGCCCATATCCTTCCAGACATCCAACACCACGGCCAAAGGCCAGAAATGACCGGCACTGGTCAGAAAAGGTATTCCTTCTTTCATCAAACCCAAAGAAATAAGCAATTGATTAACCAACCCGTTATCGGTTGCCAGAAAATTTATTGCAAGACCTGAGACAATAACCCAGGAAATAAAGTGAGGCAGATAACTGATAGTCTGAATGCATCTCTTAATTTTATTTTGTTTAATTTCATTCAGCATAACGGCAAATATTATGGGCATAGGAAATGCAAATATCAGCTTTAAGAAGCTGAGAGCGACTGTATTTCTGATTATGGTCCAGAAGTTGATATCGTTAACAAATGCCCTGAAGTGCTTCAGTCCCACCCAATCACTTGTAAATATCCCCATAACACCTAAGGAAATATTATAGTTTTTAAAAGCCATTACCAGGCCTGACATTGGTAAATAGCTAAAAATAAGCAGATATATTATACCCAATATTGCAAAAGTCTGTGGTATTTTTTGTTTACGAAAAGTCCGCCAAACACTGCTACTTTTATGATTATGACTAACTGTACCACTCATTTATGTATTCTCCTTGTCTCTTTACCCTCTATTGACAATGTATAACACGCCTCACGCCGGCTATTTTGCCACTTTTCTTTGTCGTCGTCCTTGCCTTGCGTCAGCAAGGCTGCGTCCATCCTCCTCGAAAATTGCCAAAATATCTCGGTGCGAGGTCTGTGATTTTTGAGTGAGGTAATTTGGCTTGCGGTAAGGCAAACGGCGTGCAGTAAGGCTTTGTGCCTTGCAAGCGGCTTTAACGCAGCCGCAGGGCAAATTGACCACTCAAAAACGTATTGTACATTGTCAATAGAGGGTATTATTTCACAACTAAAGAATACAGCTTTTACCACGGGAAAAATACTGTTCATAATTCAAGTTTATGTCCAAAGTTAAGGTCGCCTTATTGAGTTATCCCTTTAATTTTGTTATAATCGACTAAATTATTTTTCTTGCAAAGGATTGATTGATATAGGTACCCGAAAACTATTAAAGCCCATTCCTGCCATGAAAAAAGTATTTCATACCGTATGGCATGCATATATGAATCTGACCTTGTGGAAAAAAATGGTCTCAGGTTATGTAATTGTTGTTTTGATCCCTACGTTAATATTCAGTTTTATCTATATCAAGCAGGAAACCAAAAATATCGGTGACAGGTACTGTGCCGATGAACAGAAGCTCCTTGAACAATCCTATGCAAATCTTAAAGAACAGACTTCCCAGGTTTCGGTTGTATATCAGCTGTTTCAGAACAGCCAACCCCTGTCCGGCTACCTCACCGGAAGATATTCCTCAAAGGGAGATGAAATATACGGTTATCTGAACGGTATAAGGCCCTTGTTTTCATATATACATACCAGCATCCGTGATATTAAGGAAATCACGGTATTTTCCTACCGCAGGCCTCTGGTTCCGCTGAGTTCGGACATTATTTACCTGGATACCCGGAATACGGCTTCCAATACGCCCCTTCCCACATACAAAGGCAGCTGGAAGCTGGAGGGTGATTGGAAAACACCCTTGTTTACATATGAAAAGGCACTGTTTAATCCCAGTTACAGCAAAAGCATAGGTGCCCTGAACATAACAATTGAGGCTTCCAACATGCTGGATATCTTCTCGGTTAATGACGATAAAACAGTATTATTCAATTATGAAAACAAATGGCTTACAATACGGAATCACAACATTCAATTATATACCGGGCAACCGGCTGAATCCACACCAATTATAACCGATTACCTTAATAACAGGCATAAGGATTTATTTATAAATACACTGGATATAAGTGAATTAAGAGGTAAAATAGTTTCCATAACACCTAAATCTCAAGTGTTAAAAACCAGAAATTTGTTCGGCATCCTGCTTCCTCTTATGATTTCTCTTGTGTTTCTGACCTTTATTTATTATATGATAATATCCTCGGTCATCAGAAGGATCATTAAATTTACAGGTCATCTCCAGAAAATTGATTACAACTACCTTCATGTATACACAACGGAAGGTTATGCCGATGAAGTGGGATTTCTTATCAAATCCTATAACAACATGATCCTGCGTATCAGTGATCTGGTAAACAGCCTGAATATTGTTACCCTCAAGAAGAAAGAGGCGGATTTCCACGCCCTGCAGGCACAGATAAAACCGCATTTTATTTATAATTCTCTTGAAACAGTACGTATGATGGCAGAGGCAAACGGGACCCCGGATGTGGCTGATATTCTGTATAATCTGGGACGTTTTTTGAGATACAATATTTCCTCCAACAAAGATGTCACCCAACTCAAAAATGAAATAGAAAATGTCAGGAACTACCTTGAAATTTACAAAGCAAGTATGGGAAAGCGTCTTGAATATACCATACAGATAGACTGCATGATAGATGACCTGAGCTGTCCCGGCTTTATTTTGCAGCCACTGGTGGAAAACTGTATCCATCACGGTATTGTCGGTGTTAATTCCACTCTGGTGGTGAAGGTCAGAGTCTATGAAGCCGATAGGAATATTGTAATATCCATAACAGACAATGGTCCGGGAATTCCTCCCGAACGCCAGTTGAAAATCAATAACGTACTGATGGGTATTGAAACCGATACTGAATTAAATGCACTAAAAAACAGCATAGGAATTGCAAATGTAAACGAAAGGATTAAATCTTTCTTTGGAGAACATTCGGGCTTATTTATAGAAAATGGTGAGCTGCGAGGTACTGTATGCACTATCATAATCTCAAATATCAGGGGGGATTGATTTGGATTTTTTGATTGTAGACGATGATGTAATGATTGTAAAAGGCCTGACGGCAATTATTAATCAATTTAACATTGAGAACTGCCACATTACTACGGCCTTCAATGCGGTTGATGCCCTGAAAATATTAGGCAGCAAGGGAACCGATCTGCTTATTACCGATATAGATATGCCATGCATGAACGGTCTTGATTTAATCAGGGAGGCTCAGGAAAAACAGTACTGTAGACACTTTGTCATTCTGACGGGATATGAAAGGTTTGATTTTGTGAGACAAGCCCTCCGTTACAAGGTAAATGACTATTTATTGAAACCGATCAATAAAGAAGAGTTTAAAACCATCATACTCAAGGTGGAAAGTGAACTGTCGGACACCGGAGAAACCTCTCTTAATGCCGGTCTATATGATCTTTCCATTTATAAGGTTTTAAACAATGCCCGGGACTGTTCCGACAAGTTCCGGAAAATAACAGAGTATATATATTCGCATTTTACCATTGATATATCCCTTGAACAAATCGGTGCAGCCTTTGATCTTAATCCGAATTATATATGTTCCCTGTTCCAGAACGAACTGAATACAACTTTTCTTTATTTCCTGGACTGTGTCCGTTTAAGGAAAAGCATTGACCTGCTTTTAAGCAATAAAAATGCCGGTATCAAGCATATTGCAACAGCCTCCGGTTTCATGAACGAGCGCCACTTTTACAAGGTTTTTAAAAAAAGGATAGGGTACACTCCCGGTCAGTTCCGTCAAAAATATACGTCCAGGGGCCTTATATCATAAAACATAAAGAGCAGGGATTATATGCACATAATCCCCGCTCTTTATGTTTTTAACAAGCCTTGTTAATCCAAAATTTTAATTCTTAAATCTCCTGATTGCAGTTCCTTATTGGAAATCCACAAACGGTTTATTTTCATGCTTTTACTATACACTGCCGTTTTTTCTCCCTCACCTATAAAATATCTTCCTTCTGCTTTTCGGCTATTTTCATAGGTTATATATAAATTACAGCCTTTAAGATTTATATTAAAGTTAAACCCTTCAAAAGGCAGCCCTTCTGCAGGTTGAAGCCACAAACCGTCATGTTCCGGCTGAATACCTGCTACAAACCTTACTAGCGTTTTCAGAACAACATTTGAGCTTCCGGTCTGCCAATCCAGCATGGCCACAAAATATTAATGAAATTATGCACTCCTCTGCGCCCCGATCTCCGGCATATTCAACGGGGCTGCTGCAAAACCGGCATATGTTTCGCAGCAGCCCCGATATATCTGTTGTTTCAGAAATGAATAATAACTTTCATTTTATCAATGTGCTGGTTCCTTTTGATCCTGCCTTAGTTTAGACCCATTTCCTTGGCTTTTGCATTTACTTCTTCAATCATCTTGCTCAGGCCTTTTGCCTCGTATTCCTTCAGAACATCCGCCCACATTTTCTCAACAGGATCTTTTCCGGCCATAATCTTCAGCATGAATTCGTAGTCAAGAACCGAGAACTTATCCTTGGTAGGTGTTGATACATCTGTAAGCTTAACTTCATAATCAGGCTGTTTTGTTACCTGTCTTGCATGTTCCAGATCTTTTATGGCAGCCTCATGTACTGCAGGGTCAATAGTTGAATTGTTTGGATCGTACAGATATGCATTGTCAAATTCAACCAGACACTGGAAGTTTGCCGAGGATGGCTGCTTTTTGTCCAGATCTGCCTGGCTGGTAATCTTGGTAACCTTGTCGCCATCTTTTTTAAAGTCTACATCCTTAACACCATATCTGTAGAATTCCTTTGTTTCAGGTTGTAGCATATAGTCATACAGCATCATGATTCTGTCCATTTTCTTGTCATCCATTTTATTGCTGAAATAGCTTTCCGACCAGTATGTCTTGAAGGTGCAGTGATATCTGTTTCCATCCGTTGATGGGAAGTAGTCCGCCTTCTTAACCGCATCGAAGAGAGGTACATCCGGATGGAGCTTCTTCCATCTCTCATTAACCTGATTGTTAACATTTCCGTATCCAACCAGCAGCAGCGCTGCTGAAGTTCCAGATACAAATTTGTCATAAGACTGTGTACCCTTCATGTTGGCTATGTCTCTGTCAATCATTCTCTGTTCATACATGGTTCTCATATTTTGAAGAGAAGGAAGAGTAAGATCTGTTGTAAGTACTGCTGGAACATATTTTCCGTCTTTCTTTATCCACTTGTAGTCGCTTCCGCTGCCATCGCTTGTTGCGGCAGGATTGCTGTACAGCCAGAAGAAACCGCTGATCTGCTTTATATTATTTGCTGTCAAACCGCTGATTTTCTTGCCTTCCGGATCTTTTTCCACAATGGCTTTCAGCATTGCATTAAACTCATCCCAGGTCTGAGGTTCCTTTGTTATACCTGCTTTTTGTGCAAGGTCCCAACGATATAAAACAACTCTGTCATGGGCACAATAATCCAAAGAATCATATAAGCTTCTTGGAACTGTATATATCTTTCCGTCCTGCTGCTTCAGTGCCTGAATATCAGGTTTGTTCATATATTCTTTGAGAGTAGGATATTTTGATAAATCTTCCGGAAGCGGCTTGATAACTCCTTGATTTATCCAGTTTCTGTAATAGGTGGTTCCAACAGCATCAATAGACATAATGTCGGGCATGTCACCGGATGCTGACCATATCTGAGCTTTCTGAGTATAGTCATCCCAGGTAATCTGACGAGGCTTCAAAGTAATATTGAGCTTTTTGTACATTGCCTGCAGGAACTGATCATTATCTGCGTTTGCAAGTGCTTCGTCTATACCCCATAGTGCCACTGTAATGTCCATTTTTTCACTTACGTCTGTCGCTGCAGTACCCGCACTGCTCTCAGCACTGACTGATGAATCTGCAGAAACCGGTGTCTGACTGTCACCTGTTTTATCTGTAGAACCTCCACAAGCAGCAACACCCGAAACAAGCATAGCAGACATTAACATTACTGCCAAACTGCGTTTAAACTTACCCATGTAATTTGTCCCCCTTTAATTTTATATTTAGGAACTTTTAAATTATTATTTAATCATTCCTTAGTATCATTAACTTATTTAAAACTTTATTATTCTTTTATCGATCCAACCATAATGCCTCTTACAAAGTGCTTCTGAAGGAACGGATACACACACATTATGGGTATGGCCGATATAACTATGGATGCCATCTGGGTGGCCTGTATCCCCACACCCGCCTTACTTTCAACAACAGCAGCAGCCGAAGAGCTGAGCTGGACATTCATATTTATTAACAATTCACGCAAATATATCTGTAACGGAACCTTCGCAGAATCACTGATAAATATCAATGCGTTATACCATTCATTCCATCTGTCCACTGCATAAAACAAGGCAAAGGTGGCTATAAACGGTTTTGATATTGGCAGAACTATCTTCCACAGTATATATAAATCATTTGCACCATCGACCTTTGCCGATTCTTCAATGCTGTCGGGAAGGGAATTAAAATAATTTTTCATTATTATCAGGTACATGGTGGTTATACCTGTAGGAATCACCATAACCAATATATTATTTACAAGATTGAGAGACTGTACAACCAGATAGTATGGTATCAAGCCTCCTGAGAAAAACATTGTAAAAAGGATAGCCGACAGTATGAAATTTCGTCCCGGCATGGACTTCTTTGACAATGCATATGCTCCTACTACCGAAAGAAACATATTCAGGGTCACTCCCGCAACAGTTACGAAAAGCGACACGCCAAAAGCCTTGTAAAAATTAGCCTCTATAAAAAGATTCTTATAGGTTGATAGATCAAAAGAATATGGAAGCAGATAAACAGGGTGCTTTGCCATTCCCTCCACACTGGCGAAGGATAGTATTATAACATTATAGAAAGGAAAAACTGCTACAAGAGCCATGATTACCAATATTGCAGTTACTATAATATTAATTATCAAATCACTTTTTTGAAACTTAATCCCAAAACCCTTTTTATTCTGCTTGACGGATCTCTCGTCCAGATATGTCTCTGTATTATTCATAATTTTTCTCCCAATTATATTTTATTGTAACAGCAAATTAGAATAAGCCCTGTTCTCCGGATTTTTTAACAATTGTATTTGCCAGATATATCATGATAACGTTAATTGCCGATTTCAAGAAGCCTACAGCTGTCATATACCCGAAATCCGCACCCACAGTAAAGGTGGTTCGGTAAACGAATGTATCGATGGTATCTGCTACTCCGTAAACAGGAGAACTGTACAGATTAAATATCTGATCGAAGCTTGAGCCCAGATTCAGCATCTGTCCGATTGTCAGGATGAAGAGAATTGCTACTGTCGGACGTATGCCGGGCCAGGTGACATATCTTATCTGGTGCCATCTGTTTGCACCATCTATTTTAGCCGCTTCATAAAGCTCAGGAGATATCCCCGCCAGAGCAGCAATATATATGATGGAATCCCAGCCTATCTCTTTCCATATATGTGATATGTATATAACCGGTCTGAATACCGAAGGGTCTGATAAAAAAGGAACCGTATCTCCGCCAAGATTTGAAATTATCTGGTTGACTACGCCGCTCTGTCCCAGTATATTGGTCATTATTCCGGCAAGTACTATCCATGAAATGAAATGCGGAAAAGTTAATATGGTTTGAAAAACCTTTTTGGCCCTGCGAAATATTAATTCATTAAGAAGAATGGCCAGAATTATCGGGGTAGGAAAGTGAAATATCAGCTTCCCGAAGCTTATAATAACTGTATTTTTAAAAGCAGTCCAAAAGCCTGCATCACTCATCAAGTCTATGAAGTGCTGAAACCCAATCCAGGGACTTCCCAATATGCCCTTTCCATAGTGAAAGGTCTTAAAGGCCAGTGTTATCCCGTACATGGGTGCATATGCAAATATTGCATACCAGGCCACTACAGGAAGCAGCATAAGGTAAAAGTATTTATAATAGGCAATGGATTTTAAAAGGGACGAGCTCTTGTTTGTTGACAACTCTTTTTTCATTTTGACCTCCTGAAAGTGCAAAAATTTCTGCGTATGTTGATGGTTGTCTTGCCAATTTATTTAAACGGTAATCAACTTGAGTTACAAGTTTATTTTAACAATTGGAGACTATGTAAACCATAAACACAGCTTAGATAAAATATGTATAATAATTAGTGCTCCTGAAGTAATTTAATAGATAATTTATGCGCCATCTAACCTCAGTCCATTAAAACTCATCCATATTTATTTTAAATTTAATCAGGTAAATAAAAAATGATAAAACTTATATTAAATCTATACAAAATCCTTATAAAAAAAAGTGACAGACAAGTTCTGCCACTTTTTTCTTTTATTGATATAATTCCAGTCCATAGAATTTTATTATAAATAAACTTATAAAGAATGATTTATGAAAGAATTATGAAGCCAGACCGGCTTTATCAGTATACTTCCACCTCAACAAAGTGATTGTACGGGTTTACGCTGTTTCCATTTACGTACAGTCTGACATATCGGGCGCTGACCGAATTGAAGCTAATGGTTTTACCGCTGCTGCTTTCGGCATATTCACTGTCTGCTCCGGTGCCAAAGCCGGCACTATTGTCTGTATCGTTATTGAAAACGGTAGTAACGCCACTATTGAAGTTTGCATCATTGGATACTCTGACTATGACATCGTGGTACAGCCTTCCGTCACCATAATAATGCCACTGTTTGACGGTATTTATATTATAGCTTTGCCCCAGGTCTATCTGTATCCATTGAAGTCCTTCACCTACTCCGGCCAGGTTGTACGAAGTCTTGTCACTGTCTGTTATTACCGAGCTGTTGGCTATATACGTACTTGAAGTTACACTTTTACCCTACGCACGGTTAGTTGTATTTCCGCCGGAATCAGTAGTTACCGTAACTGTTATTGTATTTCCCTGAGATACCGTTCCCGCGGCATCAGATACGTCAGCCCTGTATGTATATGTTCCAACAGCCTTTCCCGAAGCTGTAAATGTGAAGATCTGAGCAGCAGAAGAGTTTACTGTAAGCGAGTTGCTGAGGACAGTATTTGTTCCTCCTGCTGATGTTTCATAAAGCTTGACATTTGCTGCACTGTTATAGGCAGGTACACTTATTGTTATGTTATAGTTTCCTGTATTGCTTGCATTATCAACAGAGATACCTGGAGCTCTCAATACCGGAGAGGCCGTTACTGTTACTGTAAGATTGCTGCTCTGAGCCGTATTTCCAGCTCCATCCGACAGTTCGGCTCTGTAGGTATAGGCTCCTGCCGGTTTATTTGCGGCAGTATAGGTGAAGGTCTGTACTACCGGAGAATTTGCTGCAAGCGTATTGTTTAATACTATGTTGCCTGTACCTCCCGATATTTCATACAGCTTCATGCTGGTTGCACTATTGTTTGCGGGAGCCGTAACAGTCACTGTATAATTACCTGTATTATTAGCATTATTAACACTTAATGCTGCAGGCATAACAGTGCTTCCCGAGGATTGTGTCACCTGAACTGTAGTGGTTGTACTCTGAGTTATGCCGCCTGTGCCCGAGGTATCTGCCCTGTAGCTGTATATTCCGTTTGCCCTGCCATTTACACTGTAGGTAAAGGTCTGCTCCTGTGACAGGTTTGGCGAAACAGCCTGTGAAAGTACCCTGGTGCTTCCTTCATATATGTCAAGTGAAGTTGCACCGCTGTTTGGAAGCACCTTTGCAGTTATTATGCAGCTACCGTTGTTTACCGGGTTATCAACGGTTACTATTGGAGCCTTGGGTCCATTATTGGTACCCGAGTCTTTAACAGTATCTTTTCTGGTAACGGAATTATTTCTATAGTAGTTTACATTTGCTTCAGCCTGTGTGGGCACCATGAGTTTGTCCTTTGCATAGTAAACCCAGTCCACATCCTGGATATATGCTCTCTGTTCGCTGCCTCCCGCCCAAACACCATCTATAAACCACTGGTTAAAGGACAGAAACATGGGGGTAGTAGGTACGTATTTACCACTGTGTGTTGCTATAAGAGACCCATTAATATAGTATTTGACCTCCGAACTGGAGCACTGGATTGAACAGATATACCAGCCATCGAAACTCTGGCTTGTAGCTTGAGACACTCTGTCACTGCCTGTATCCCAGGTAGTATTCCACATAGTGCTGGAAGCTTTGCCCCATCCGCCATTGGCCAGATATTCAAAATCCATCTCTCCATAGTCAGTGCTGTTGGCAAGTGTATAAGGTGAAATGGTATAAAAGGTTTGAACTATCTGATCCCCATCTGCCCCATATGCAGGAGTGTCGGAAAACTTTATTCTGGCGGCATAGGTTCCGTATAAAAACTCTCTGGGAGCCAGTAACTCAGCCTGAACGGTATTATTTCCCTGACCGTTGGTGGTTGCTGTCAACCTGAGAAACTTATTATTGGAGCTGACAGAATCATTAACAAAGGAAACGTTGTTTTTGGACCATACACATCCACCCGGACCCGGTCCACCGGTTCTGTCACTGACCTCATATCCGAAATCCGTCAATGTCTGATCAGAACTGGTATTGTACATGTTGAAATCATCAAAAAAGACAGCTGCTGCATCATAGCCATTTGGGTTCTCTGCCGGAGCAGGGGGGATAGGTGGAGCAGGAATTAATAAGGTCCAGGCGTTGCCTAAAACATCCATGGGCTCCTTATTTACAGTGTACCATTTGGCCTGCCATACAGCACGGTTGTGGGCAACTATACTGTTTACGGGATATGCTGTTGATGCATTCCATTCGGGATATGCTGCCGCATCTGCAGTATAAAAGCTGCCTGTTACAGGTATTACCGTCAACAGCAGGCACAATACCATGAACAGGACAAAATTCCTTCTGCATCCAACCAGACGCCTTGAATTAAAAGTACTCATACATTATCCTCCAATCTACAAACAATAGTTTACATTTCCTGTTTTTAATGCTTGTCCTCCTTTGCTACTATATATTTGGATCCAAACATAACATCCAGTTATGTTTCCTTCCATCTCTTGCCTAAGCTACAATAAGAGGAGTATTGGGGTCTGACGATCCCTCCATTGGACTACCACGTCCGTAAATGAAACCGTCAGCCATCCTCTTGTTGCAGCGTTCGTTTTAAGCAGGTTGAACCACTGGCATACCAGGGCGTTCGTGTCACCAAGCAAATAGAATCGGCAATGAGTAAATGATGGTTACCCACTACATATCTTCTTTGATTGGAGGATTGCTTATGAACGCTGTTGGTATTGATGTCTCCAAAGGTAAAAGCATGATTGCCGTCATGCTTCCCTTTGGTAAAATCGTAGCAAAACCCTTTGAAATCCGTCACACCCCCAGTGAACTGAAAAAGCTGGCAGACTTTCTCAAAAGTCTGGATGGTGAGACCAGAGTCATTATGGAATACACTGGCAAGTATTATCAGCCCATTGCACGGTATCTTTCTGACTCAGGATTATTTATTAGCGTAGTCCATGCAAAATTGATTCACGACTACGGAAATAACACTATCCGTAAGGTAAAGACCGATAAAGCTGATTCAGTCAAAATTGCCAATTACGGACTTTCTAATTGGATGCTTCTAAAGCCTTACACTCCGGAGGATGACACCCGCCTCCTTTTAAAAACCTGCAATCGTCAGTACAACCAATATATGAAACTTAAAGTTGCACTGAAAAACAACCTAATTTCCATACTTGACCAAACCTTCGCTGGTTGTAACACCTTATTTACCAGTCCGGCGAGACCAGATGGACATGAAAAGTGGATTGATTTCACTGCAAGGTTCTGGCATTGTGATTGTGTCAGAAAACATTCTCCCAGCCACTTTGCCGAGTTGTATAACAACTGGTGCTCCAAAGCTGGATACTATAAAAATACTCAGAAAGCTGATGAAATTTATGACCTTGCAAAATCCCAAATTCCTACTTTACCTTGTGATGATTTTACCAAGCAAATTGTAAAGCTGGCAGTGGAGCAACTAAATTCAGTTTCTTCCACTCTTTCTTCTATTCAGCAGAAAATGCAGCATTTGGCTTCAACACTTCCTGAATATCCTGTAGTACTTGCCATGCACGGTGTGGGTGAAACACTTGGTCCACAACTCATGGCTGAAATTGGAGATGTACGTCGTTTTCCACGTAAGCAATCACTAATAGCCTTTGCCGGTGTAGATGCACCTCCATTTCAATCCGGCTCATTCGAAGCCAAAGACCGTAACATATCAAAACGAGGGTCTTCTTCGCTTCGCAAAACACTGTTTCAAGTCATGAGCTGCCTATTACAAAACTCAATGGCAGAAGATACAGTATATCAGTTTCTTGACCGAAAACGGGCAGAAGGTAAACGTTACTACGTCCACATGGTAGCAGGTTGTAATAAATTTCTGCGGATTTACTATGCCCGTGTAAAAGAGTATCTGGACAGCCTTGAAATTGCAGCGTAAATCTTAGTGTTACAATTCTTAGGCTGGCTCCAAACTTATCCAGTGGCAGCTTTGTTTGCCATACTCTTTTTTAAGTCTTTAATTTTTTCACATTTTACCCTTGACTTTTATTTGCAGGTTTCATTTTTATACTAACTCAAATATGGCTGTGTAAAAATAAACCAGAATTAGGAAATATATTTAAAAAAATACACAAAAAAAGAAGATGTATTTATAACCTCTTCTTTTTCTATTTTCAGTCCATATTTAACTAATTAAAATCCATATTATTACATTTATGTGCCAGATAGTCAGATCACTTTTCCTTATGCCTGTATTGTCCCGGTGTAACTCCTGTTGTTTTCTTGAATACCCTTATAAAGTAGAAATAGTCTGAATACCCGCATTTTGCAGCAATTTCACCTTGTGAATATTCTGTTTTCTGCAGAAGCTCCTTTGCATAATTCATTCTCATTTTAGTAATATAATCGGTGAAGGTCATCCCCAGTTCTTTCCGGAAAAGCTGGCTTATATAATTGGGATTGATAACGAAATCCTGGGCCAGGCTTTTTATGGAGATATCATTAAAGAAATTCTGATTTATATGATTGATTATCTTCTTAAAGTACTCATTCCGCACTTCGTCAGTAAGAACATTGGTATTGAGTCCCATAAAACCTGTTATTTTTTCTTTGATATATTCAATCATGGAGTACATGTCTATAAATAGATAACATAGGTCATCAAAGCTGTATACATATTCCTCATAACAGTCCTCTCCAAGGTTCCTGTTACTTAATTTAACATAATCGTTGTAGATATTCATGGCATGTTTTATTGATAGTTTTTCGTTTTTAGACATGCTATAAATGTTATCCAGTTCTTTTACCAGCTCATTCAAATCCATTTTTATCAATGCATTTTCATATTTTGCAATCTGTGTTTCAAGATCTGTATTATTTAAGTTTATACTCCCGTACAGCTTCCTGGTTCCGGTTACGAAGAACTGGTATGACAGGGTTAAAGCCTCATCAATATATTTTCTCATGCTAAAGGCAGAGTACACACCTTCGCATATTCCAATACCTTTTACCCCCTCGTGAACTATTCCAATAGTATCACCAATACTGCTGAAATAATCTTTCCTGCCAATATATATGTTTTTATTGCTTCCGGTTTTTATTTTAATATACTGCTTACTTTCAAAGACAAGCTCCTTTCCGCCGACAGAAGCAATTATGGCAAGCCTGTCTCCCTCTGATATGCCGTGTTCTTTGAAATATGAGTCCAGCCCCTGTCTTGCTTCCGGGGTTTCCTCCTCCAGAAGTGAGATTACGTCATACATATTACTTTTATCTGTATTCTTTAAAATATTGGCAGCTTTCTTAAGAACTTTAACAATTTCCTCATCATCAAAAGGTTTCAGGCAATAGCCCACCGCTCCGTAGTCAAGAGCTTTTCTGGCATACGCAAATTCGGCGTATCCGCTTATCACTACAAAAAGAATGTCCTTATGCACTGCCTGCACATTTTTTATCAGCTCAAGTCCGCTCATACCCGGCATGCGGATATCTGTAAAAACAATATGGGGCTTCATTTCGCATATCTTTTCATAGGCTTCAACTCCGTCTCTTGCACTGTCCATCACTTCAAAACCACAGCTCTTCCAATCGGTACCCATTACAAGACTTTTAATTATAAATTCTTCGTCATCCACAACCAAAACTTTGTACATAAACCCTCCAAATCACCGGGAAACAGTCTTAAACCACTTCCCCCGGAATAGTAATGGTAACTCTTGTGCCCCCGCCCTTCGTGCTGTCGAAATTCAATCCGTATTGCATTCCATATGTAAGCTTTAACCTATTGTTTACATTATATATTCCTATGCTGTCAGCTTTCTTTTCATCCTGCTTTTGTATCGGTAGTATGTGAGGGGATTCAGCCAGCTTGAGTCTTATGTTGTCCAGTTTTGCCCCATCGATTCCGACACCGTTGTCCTCCACCCATATCTGCAGGTTGCCATTTATAAATCTGCTTCCAACCCATAAAACACCCTTATCCCTTTTGGGTTCAATTCCGTGATAAATAGCGTTCTCCACAAGCGGCTGCAGTATCATTTTCAGAATATTTACCTCTAGAGTTCTTTCCTCAAAATCAAAGTTGGCTTCAAGCCTGTTTCCAAATCGAATAATATGTATCTGGATATATGCACGAATTATATTTATTTCATCATTAAGCTTAACAATACTTGACCCATTGGCACTGTAACGGAATATGAGAGCCAGTGCCTTTGACATCTCGTACAGTTTATTCACACCTTCTTCAAGAGATATTCCCTTCATTACTTCCAGAGTATTATACAGGAAGTGAGGATTTATCTGACTCCTGAGATACGCAAGCTCAGCTTTTTCCTTTTCCAGTTCCATCTCATAAAGCTTGGAATTTGTTTCAAACAGCCGGTGGGTCAGATTATCTATTTCTTTCATCATGCTGTTGAATTCGTATTCAAGAATATTTATTTCCGAGCTTCCCTCCAGCTGAACCTTTTTCCTCAGATCCTTTATACTTCCGGATTTGATATTATTCATAAAAAATATGAGCTTCTTTATGGGCTTTGTAATGTTGTTTATTGTAAAAAAGAACAACAGGCATATAATAACAATTGATATTGAAAATATCTTGAATATCCTGAACCTGGTCTGGTCAATTTCGGTAAACAATTGTTTTTCCTGTACGAAACTGACTATTTTACCCTCGATCTCAGGAATATTGCTGATGTTGACAATATTCTTATAGCCGTTTATTTCTATTATCTTCTGTGGTGAGCTGTTATTTTTGTCCAGCAGCAGTTCTTTTATCTCCCGGTTATTGTTGATACCCAGAGGATCCTTGGGAGCATACAATACCCCGTTTTTATCCATAAGGTAATATTTGATTTCGGTATTATTGGATATTTTGTTGATTTCA
Source organism: Eubacterium sp. (assembly GCA_029266335.1). Classification (GTDB taxonomy): domain Bacteria; phylum Bacillota; class Clostridia; order Acetivibrionales; family DSM-1351; genus Ruminiclostridium. The sequence continues at coordinate 21,155 of JAQSXC010000056.1, forward strand.
TTAAATATTGAATTCAGATCAACCATAATTGAAGCAAAACCCAGCTTTTTGGCGAAAGAATCGGAATCATAGGAGGAATAAAAGTACATTCCGAACAAGAAAAACATTCTGCTGTCCTTTTTGAAAACATCTAATTTTTCAAACCCCGTATTATATATCTTTCCGTCATCGGGAATGGATTTCATAAGATTTTTTGCAACATCATAGTTGCCGCTCATGGTAAAATACTGGCCATTTTCGCCGATTATTGCAATATCGAATATATCTTTTTTAATATTTACCATATTTCCGCTTAAAATGGTCAGCTCTTCCCCTGCTTTGTAAGAATCGATCATGGTATTGCTTGAATAGATTTTCTGAGTATTTGTGTCATAACCGATGTTTTGCAGGATACTTCTCAGTTCCTGTGTATATCTGGCTACGCTGTACTGAATAGTATAGGTTATCTCGGAAGTATAGTTTTTATTTTTCTTTACCAGTATATCGGAAATATTGTAATAGGATTGTGATAAGATTGCGATCAGTACGATCAGCGTCAATACTCCGTTTATTATAAGCTGTGTTGTAATGGGTAACTTTTTAAAAAACCTCATATGACCTCCCGCAGAGTATCCAAATAGCTGTATTACATCCTTTTTATAGCTTACTGCCAATTTTTTTCCAACTGACAGTAATGACATTCGTGGGAAATTTAACCTCCGGCAATGTATGAATTTAGTTGGTACAGACCACCAGTCATCCACTCTTATATTAACTATATCATTGTCGTAATATAAAAGAAAA
>JAQSXC010000267.1 GCA_029266335.1 Eubacterium sp.
TATAGACAGGAAGCTGCTGGTCAGGTCAGGTAAGGAAATCGGTAAGGACATCATGGGAACCATGGCGAACATCCTTGTATTTGCATATATCAGCGGCAGCATACCTATGATAGTTCTGTGGCTGAAAAACGGTTATTCAACCTTCAATATTCTCAGTTATAATTTATCCTTGGAAATTATCCGTGCACTTACCGGCAGTATTGGCATAGTTGTCAGTATTCCAATAACGCTGTATATCTCGATATTTTTACTTACAAATAAAAGGACCGGAGTTAAATCATGAGCGTGATTTTTGTGTTAGTAGTTATTTTACTGTTTTTAATGACCATGATCGGAGAAAATAGAGGCTTAAAATCATTTTTAATACTTATTGTAAACTTCATTACGTTTTTTGTAATGATAAAGTTTGTCACTGCCGGTTATGACCCTGTAAAGGTTACAGTTTTGGCTTCTGTAATAATAAGCTCGGTTACTCTGTTTTTTATTAATGGTTTAAATAAAAAAACTGTTTCTTCCTTCTTATCAGTTATAGTAGTGGTACTTCTTACACTTTTATTGACGTATAAAATGGGTTCGGCCGCAAAATTACATGGTTTCAGTAATGAAAATCCGGGAAGTGCAGCATATCTTTCCTATTATGTCCATATTAATTTTTCAAAGCTGGTCACTTGCGAAATATTATTGGGATTGCTTGGGGCAATTATAGACGTATCAATTTCCATAGCATCGCCTATGAATGAAGTGTTTAGTTCAAATAATTCAATAGACAGATATGAACTTATAAAATCCGGAATAAATATTGGACGGGATATTCTGGGAACAATGACAAATACACTTCTGTTTGCATACGTCAGTGGTTTTATGACAATACTGCTATGGTTTAAAATAACAAACTATCCTTTCGGTGATCTGATTAATTCAAAGCTTTTTTGTCCTGAGATTTTTCAGATTTTGTGCAGCGGAATAGGCATTGTCCTTATTATCCCGGTTACAGCCATTGTTACAGGTATGATACTATCAAGGAGCTCCGTCAGTGCCTGACCTGTATATATGGAGTACATAATTAAGTTATATCTGCAATACGATTTATTTGAAAAAAGGAAACTCTGGTTTTTTATTGACCGGCTTTCCTTTTTTTGTTGCCTTTTTAATGAAATTCAGCAAGATTATTAATTTATAACAGGTAAAATATACAAACCTGCCGCAATGATAATTTAGTATGGTTTGGTAATGATATAAATAAACACCAACGCCTGCAATTAGGAGGAATATATGGTTGAGAAAAAAAGCGGTTTAAACAGGTTTTTTTCAATGTTTACTTATAAAAAGACAGAAGAAATAGATAAATTTTATATACCTGAAACAGAAGAAGAGACTGAAAAGGCTAAAAAAATTAACAAGGTTGAACACAAGGTCAGAAAGATCAAAAAGCCTACTCCGGTTTCTCAGTTAAAGAGGCATAAGCATAAGGAAAAAGGGCAGGAAGAACAAGGGGAAGCTGATGACAAGGAAAAAGCCGGGGAAAAAGATAAATCAGGCCGTAAAGAGAGCCATATAAGCTACAAAAAGGATGGCAGTGAAAAGAGTGAAGATAAGAGCGGAGAGAAGGATCAATTAGGTGATCAGGAAATATCCAGAGATATTGATAAAAACCTTGAACTGCTGAAAAAAGCATTTAATGCCAAAAACAATAAAGACATTATTATCAGAGAATTTAAAATCGGAGGTAAATTCAGAGCTTTTATTGCATTTATAGATGGGATGGTGGACAGGACAACCATTAATAATTTCATTATCAAGCCTTTATTGGTAAAAAAGGAATACAAAAATGATAGTGAATGCTGCCTTGACAATATTATTGAGGAAGTAATTGAAACCAATCAGGCAACAAAGGTAGCCGATCCGGAAGAAGTAATATACGAGATACTGGTAGGGAATACCTGTTTGTATGTGGATGGCTGTGACTATTATGTTTCCAGTGAGACAAAAGGGTTTGAAAAGCGCTCTGTAAGTACACCCCAGACTGAAGGTGTGGTCAGAGGCTCCCAGGAAGGTTTTTCAGAAAACCTTAGGACCAATGTAACCCTTATCAGGAGAATCATAAAAAACAAGGACCTTTCCACTGAATTTCTCAAGGTAGGTGCGAGAAACCACAATCAATGCGCAATAATGTATATTCACGGCTTAACCAATCCTGCCATTACTGAAGAAGTAAAGAGAAGGATAAAGGGTCTTAAGACAGATTTTATCTACGGAAGCGGTATCCTTGAACAATTTATAGAGGAAAACCCCCGGTCTCTGATTCCGACAATTCTATCGACAGAAAGACCTGACAGGGCTGCTTCGCATCTAATGGAGGGAAAGGTGGTTATTATTGCCGAGGGCACTCCTTTTGCGTTGATTGTACCTGTAACAATTGCAACAATGTTCCATACACCTGAAGATACTACGTTGAGATGGCAGTATGGTACACTTCTCAGGTTCATAAGAATATTTGCCGTATTTATAGCAACTTATATTCCGGGTCTTTATGTAGCTTTAACCAACTTTCACAGGGAGATGATACCTACCGATCTGTTGATTGCAATAGCAAAAGCACGTGAAAATGTTCCATTTCCAACAATCGTAGAGGTTTTTTTAATGGAAATTTCCTTCGAGCTGATTCGTGAGGCAGGTATCAGAATTCCGGGTATTATAGGAAACACCATAGGTATCATCGGAGCTCTTATCCTTGGTCAGGCAGCTGTTCAGGCAAACCTGGTAAGTCCGGTTTTGATAATTATTGTTGCTATAACCGGCTTGGGAAATTTTGCAATTCCTGATTTCAGTATGGCTTTTGCAGCGAGAATATCACGGTTGATCTATATTATTCTGGGAGCATTTCTGGGTTTTTACGGTATAGCACTGGGATTAGTTGCAATGACGGTCATGCTTGCCAGTGCAAAATCCTTTGGGGTTCCGCTGCTTACCTTCTTTTCTCCTAAGGTGAGCAACAGCAGTGATGTTGTAATAAGGAGGCCTGTCTTTATGCAGGAATTCAGGCCGGACAATATAAACCCCCTGGATGTGACCAGGCAGCCTCCTATCTCGAGAAAGTGGGCCGAGGAGCCACCTGTTAACGGAAAGAAAGAAAATGATGAGAAAGATAAGGTTAAGGAGGATGAGGACGATGAGGACGATGACGAATAGCCAGGGCACTTTCGGCACGTATGAGGCGGTATGCCTTACTTCCATTATGATGGTTACCAAGATATTCTATACGAGTATATCACTTATTATTAAAATTGAGGGTACTTCGGGATGGTATGGAACAATAATCTCCTGTACTACCACCTTAATCCTGTTTTCGCTTATATATGTGCTGATGAAAAGATTTCCGGACAGGGATTTAACCCAGATATTCGAATTAGTTGTGGGCAGATTTGCCGGTAAACTTCTCACTTTGTTTTTTGCTGCATACCTTTTATTTTATGCAGCCTCCAACCTGAGAGAATTTATAGAAATGATAAAAGCGTATAATCTGCCATATACGCCTCCAAGTGTACTGATTTTTGGATTTATAGCAGTATGCTGCATTGTCGCTTATTACGGGCTGGAAGGTATTGCAAGAATATCAGGTATTTTTTATATTCCTGTCATAATTGGAATAGTAACTATACTTATTCTGGCAAGTCCTTATTATGTAACCGATTATCTCAAGCCATATCTGGGTTATGGAATTAAGAAAACTGTTATTACCGGAATGCTTCGCAGCTCTGCCTATGATGAAGTAATTGTTCTGGCCTTTATAATTAATTCCATACATGGCCTAAAAACCTTTAAAAAAGCCGGGTATATCAGTATCCTGTTAACAGGTGCAACCTTTAGTATTAATATACTATGTAATGTTATGGCCTTTATGTATACAATCGGGAGCGAAAACCTTTCAGGCCTCTTTGAATTGTCCAGGGCGATATATTTTAATAGATTTGTACAAAGATTGGAATCCATATTTCTGTTTACCTGGGTTATATCTTCGGTGATATCGGTGTCAATCGCTTTTTATTTATCCATTAATCTGTATACAAAAGCTTTCAGAATTCCAAGCCATAGACCCCTCATATTCCCATTCAGCTTTTTACTGTTTATGGTGGCTCTGATTCCCAAAAATATCTCCGAGGTAGTTCAGGTTAACATACATTTCATAAGGCAATATAGTGGATTTTTTGTTTACCTTGTGCCGCTATTCGTACTCTTGATTGCTGTGGTTTTCAGGAAAAGAGGTGACTTACCGGATGAAAAAAAAGCTTAGCCTGCTTATACTTTGCTGTTTGATCATCAGCCTTACAGCTTCGGGCTGTTTTGATGCTGCCGAAGTTGACGATGAGGTCTATGCCTTGAATCTGGGGTTGGATAAAGGAATTACCAACAAGTTAAGGCTTACTATTCAATATCCTACCTACAAAAGCGGAGGTGGTGGGGGAGGACAGGGGCAGGATGACAATAAAGGTGGAATGGGCGGCTCCAATGAAGCGCCGGGATCAAATACACATACCATTGAAGCCTCCACAATTCTTGAAGCTCTCGATATGTACGGGATGGCTATTTCCAGAAGAGTATCCCTTATGCATGCAAAAAACCTTATAATATCCGAGGAACTTGCTAAAAGTGGAATAGAGAGATATCTTGCTCCCCTTGCAAGATTCAGGGAAACCAGAAGAGTTATGAATGTGGC
>JAQSXC010000268.1 GCA_029266335.1 Eubacterium sp.
GCAATATTTTATCCGGCTTATGTTTATCAGACTTTTTCTCTGCAGCCCGCAATTTAGGATTATTATTCTGAGGTATTTTTATACTACTTTTTGCAGGAATGCTTTTTGCAGTTCTTTTCTCAATGGTCGGTTCCGGTTTTTCTGCCGCTGTGTTTATTAAGCTTTGAGACTTGTTCTTAATATCACTGCCTAGAAGATTTTCAATCAGAGTTTTAACAGCACTTAAGCTGAAAACATCACTCTTTATTACTTCCAGTATCCTCTGGATATAGTTGTCACTGTCCTCATCATGGAAATTTACCATCTCAACAATCAGCTTCAAAAGAAAACCTTTATAGTCGTTTTTGCCCCTTGTGAAAGGCAGATAGACAAAGAAAACCTCAGATTTTTCCGGCTCAACATAAATGAATTTTTCATCAAGCAATATATTAATATCATATAATAAATAGTTTTTTATGAAACTGATATTATTTATTATGTTAAGCATTAAAACTAAAAACTCATTTCTAAAAAAACGTTTTCTAGACATAAAACTCGCCAAACAACATTTGGAGGTAACATTGTAAAAACAATTTATTTCTTCCTCAATGTAGTTTATATTGAACTCAAGAAGTCCATTAATCCTGTTGTTCAATAACATCTGAACCTGATAATTCATCAGTCTGCTGTTATCGCTTACTCTCAATACCAAATAATTGGATGTTGAATTACTTTCATAGAGTACATCAAAATCATTTTTTAAATCACTATCCATTAAAATTCCACCTCATAATTTATCATTATATAAATAATATTATTTATTTTTATATAAACATGGCCGAAATAGAGGTAGCCAACAGCAAAAATGGAGCAAACGGTATTTCGCTTTTTTTACCGCCTTTTTTATAAATTACAATAACAAGTGAAAAAATCCCTGAAACTATTACAGAAAGAAACAGAATACTAAACATGGAAGGGATACCTGTAAAGAAGCCGGTTACCATAAATAACGCAAGGTCCCCTCCACCAATCTGGCCTTTTGAAATAAGCATCAGAAAAAGTAAAATGAAAAAAGCAAGACCTCCACTGACCAAATGTTCTTTAAAAACAGCTAAACCATCAAAAAGCAGCATAGTAAAAGTCCCTGCCAACAGTGCCCCAAGCATTAACTGCAGCGGTATTAATTTTTTATTTATGTCACCTATAGCGGCAATAAATTGAATCAGAATTAAAAAATGAATATAAATGGCTTCTTTTCCGCCTTTGAAGTTAAATAGAAAATTAGCCATCGAATTAAAAGTTATTACAGAACAAATAATAATCGGAATAGCATTTGGTTTATTCCTCACTTTATTTATGATTCTACTTTTAAAATCATTTATGGTTTTATTATTAAGTTTATTTTTTATTTTAACTAAGCTACTCATTTTCTTCCGCTCCCCTCTTTTGTATCCTCATCTGCTCCCGGAGTAGTTACTCCTGCACCCTGTTTGCCGTATGCCTTAACTATATTGAGTGATATTCCTTTACGACCTGCCAGGAGAATACACTCATTTATCACACTTTGCTGGCTCATGTTCAGCTCTGTTTCAGGTATTATCAGCAAAAGTTCTTTTTTATAGATTTCAGAGCGGCTGATAGAAACTGTGCCGCAAGTATCCCCATTAAACTCTTCAAGTTTATTTATGTAACCTATTATTTTTTGTTTTAGATTAACTGAATTCTGATAATAAACTTCATCAATATTCAGGCTTTTTATACTGGTGACCGTACCGTTTTCAAACTTTGCTACAGTGGGGAAATTAAATGGCAAATTAGCTCCTTGGAGCTTTCTTATCTCCTGACCGCGCTTCATATTAGTCATATCCCAAATACCTGCCTCTTTCTCATCCTCCCCGGCTTCAGCAGCTACTCCATTCTCACCTGCCCAGATACAGCTTGAAGCACTTTGCCTAACTTTTACTCCAGGTAAAATGTTTGATAAAAAAGGAAACCTTATTTCATAGCAGACTGAAATATCAATACTCTTGCCATCAGCAAGCATCTTGCTTTCGGAGAAGGCCATACCTTGAAAACCATTTGTTATATTCAGTCGTCTGAGTCCTTCATCAACTTCCAAACCGAAGCTTTCCTCAAGATTTTTGTTAACCAGCAGTTTTGCAGCAGGTATAAGAGCCAGTTGGGTTCTGGTATAATCAGTTGCATCTTTCCCTGCTTTTTGAATACTTGAGGTCAGCCAGTTATTTCCCAGCGTATCGCTCACAGTATCAGAACGGCCAGCCTTTTCAATTGCGCTTATGAGCTCCTCGGCATTTGTCTTGTAATATAACAGCCCGTAAACACTCATCTCTTTGCATGCTCCCGTTAGTGCATTCTGCATTATTTCATAAGTGTAATAGACCTTCATGATAAATACAAACGCCATAATAGTTATTATAAAAAATGGCAGCATAACAGCGGCTTCTACTGTAATTGAACCCTTCATAAGTATTCTGGTTTTCACTGAAGTCCCCCTTATCCTGGTATTAATAACCTAGGTACATGCTTTCATCAATGTAATATCTCGAAATATTTAACCTTTCTGAAGTTGTAAAAGAAGGAAGTGATACAAAAAGATTTTTAATAGATACAGATGTATCAGCTTTTAGAAAGGTATTGGTGTTTTCAAGTGAGAATCCGGAATTGGAAAGTCCCACATTCAACTGGACAAGATCCTGAATTCTGGCAACTTTTTTGTCTTTATCGGTTAATAGAAGGAATATTCTCAGATAGTCCTGGTAACTTAGTAAAAAAGGATTTTTACCGGAATCAGCTGCTTTTTGTTTATTAACAGCACCTGATATATCTGTTTTCCACTGATCCTTTATTTTAAACAATGCAATTTTTTCACCAAGACCTAGTTGCTCAAGATCATACATTGATTCAAACATTGCCCATGAAAATACCAGCATTGTCTGAATCAGAGGTGTAGATAAACCTGCATTCCAACTGCTTAAAGCAGCTGCAAGGCTTGTTACTCTGCTCATTTTTGAAGCATCAGTATAAATATGTATTACATTTGATATCAGCCGGATTGCCATAATCTCAGATTTTATAAGCATGGAGTTGACTGCTTCATCCTTGTTCCCATTTATGACATACTCAACTTCATAATTGGAAAAGTAACCCTCTCTTTTTGTTTTATCTTCCGATCTCAGGTTATAGGCCTTGCTTTCTTCTTCATCCTTTATTAACGGGACATCATGCCTGAATATACCCATAATGTATTCATTTATAAACAACTCATCCACTACATTGAAAGCTATCTGAGCCAGGCTGCTTTCTTTTTCAGCGAGATAATCCAACTGATCTTCAGCGCCATTAATGGAGTTAAAATCCATTATATCCCAGTTGGGATTTTCTTCAAAATATCTTTTTTTTTGGGAAGGTAATTGTCTGAATAGATTACTTTCAATAGTTTTGATTTCATCCTTCTGGTTGAAGGTCTTTTTTAACGCTTGGTTTACCTTGTCCCTGTTGTCTTCATCCTCGGACGTTGACGGTCCCGACTTATTAAAAACATAATTTATGGTATCCGAGTCAGTCAGGCTGCTCAAAGCTGATATGAAATCGTCTTCACTGCTGTTTACCTTGTTAATTATATTCTGACAACTTCTAATGTTTCTTTCCAGGATACCAATTATGGAGCCTGAATTGTCTTCTTTTACGATAGTATTCATGTGTGAAAGGCTATCATTATAAGCCTTTGTAATTTCTTCCAAGCCTGTCTGGCTATCTTTTGCAAATTCTATTTCTTCTTGAATTCTGATTATGAGCTCATCTTTCTGTTCTATTATTTTTTGAGCATAATCTTTAGCATCCCTATTCAAACTATTGTACATGTTTAAACTATCCGTTATGGCTGCTTTAATGTCGTTTTTTTCTTTATTTACTGAGCGAAGTTCATCTGTTAGTGCCTTTAATTCATTTATCAGATTTTCTTTTACCGTATTGTCGTTTCCATTAGAAATTAATTTGTTCAAGCTGCTTATTTGCTCTGTAATCTCCTTTTGAATTGAACTTTGGTCCATAAACTTTGTCTTTAAGTCCTGTATCAGAGCGGAAATTTTGCTGTCATTTATCTTCCGGGTCTTATCCTCAAGCAGCATCTGTATCTCCCCGATGCTGCCTGCCTTTTTATCAGTTTCCATTTTTCTTTTATAAAGCTTTGAACCGCTGGATAAATTCTTTATACTTTCAAGCTTTGAAAGCAGATCGGTAGCTATCTCATAGGGTGCCCGATATTTCATAAACTCCATGATCTGGTTTTCAAATATGTCTGTATTTTCGAGACTACGTGGCTGCTCAAGTCTGATACTTTCAATATTAAAGCCATATAGCATATCCTGGCTGCCAATGTTTAAATTTCTGGAAAAATACTCTTCAAAACCATCATACAGTGTTTCATACTCCAGATATACTCCGAATAAACCATATTCATCCTTAAGCTCATTATTATAACTGGCAAGAACTGATGCCAAAGCAGTCTGATTGGCTCGCTGTACCTGGCAATGTGCCAGCCTGATTCTTGCTGCGTCGGTGAACGTTCCCACCACCAGGAAAATTGAGGATAAAACTATACTTATAAATACAGTTATTGAGCCTTTAAGATTAACTAAATTTGAAATTTTCAATTTATTATCACTGTTCACAAGACAATTCTTAATATCCATGATCATATCCAGGTTCCTTATGAATTCCGCATTATCCTCAAGAGGAGATGATGTCTGAGCCTGAAGCTTAAGGGAAGGCGATATTCCAAAAACGGCCAGCATGCTGCCTAGGGGCATTGAATATTGTTCGTTAATATTAACTTTTAAATGTTTTATCAAATAACTAAAAGCTGTATTTATATTAACTTCTTTTGTAGTGGTAATAATTTCGGGTTTCAAACTTTCAGCAGCGTATGATTTTATGGAGTCCTCTTTACTCTGAGCTTCGGTATCTAAAATTCTCCAATATAACTCTGATTTTATAAGTCTGTTGTTTTTTATATCAGATTGATTTACATAAAAATATGCCCCGCGGTTTGATGCCTCACATACAACGCTTTGAAGAACAATATACTGGTACATGATGATAAATACATAAACAAGAAGAACAGTAATCAGAAATACCAGAGAAAAAACGATCGAAGCCTCAACCGTAAAACTGCCTTTGCAAAATAAAGCAATATTTCTTTTTAAATGCTTAATATATCTCACCTCCC
>JAQSXC010000269.1 GCA_029266335.1 Eubacterium sp.
GTAATATGTCAAGATAGTTTTTTAAAAGATTTTGATATGTTTTTCTTAAAAAATGGTGCACGAAATAGACGTTCGAATTTTTTTGTAAAAATTCGAATGTCAGTTCGACTCGATATGGAATTCGGTGTCTAATTTTTCACCGGTGTACAGTTGGTTTTTGACCAGCAAACCAAAAACGAGTCGTACGAATTTACGAGATGTCAACGCGAGTGCTCTTTTGTGCTGATGTTTCGGAACTTCGCTGTATTTTTTAGCGTAGTAGTCCCGATACTCAGGAATGTGTCTTCTGACACTGTTGGCGGCTTCGCCAAGGTAATAACGCAGATAAGTATTTCCAGCCTTCTGCATACAAGTGTCTTCTCCATCGAAGTCACCAGACTGATTTTTTGACCAGGTAAGACCTGCATACTTGGCTAAAGCATCGGATGAATGAAAAACATTTATATCGCCAATTTCAGCAATGATTCCAGCGGCAAACACAGGACCGATACCATCAATTGATTTGAGAATGGTAAGTGCATTAGGATTCATGCCTTTGATTGTTTTTTCAATGGCATCATCAATAGCCTTGATTTCTTTCTTAAAAGTATCAATACAGTTGAAAGAACTTGCCAGAGATATGTTTAAAGGCTCATAAAGGCATTTGTCAAGGCGATAGGAATCTCTTGCAGCTTTCTTCAAAAGCCCAGTGGTTTTTGAAATATCCGTAACCCTGTTTTTGCTTTTTTCAGCGATGAATGTAAGTAGCTCTTCTTCAGAAGCATCCATAATCTCTTGAGGAGATAAATATTCTGTAAGGATAGCAGATGAAGTGGCACCATAAATGTTGCTAAATGGCTGGTTTTCTCCGCCAAGGAGCTGTAATTCACTGAATTTGAGATATAGGTTAGAAACCATATATGTTTTCTCTCTGGTAATGCATTCTGTCAAATGCAGGCGATGTCTAGTAAGACGTTTTAAAGCCAGAAACTGGCTGCCACGCCAAGGCTGTGTTTCGATTAAACCTGCTCTTGCAAAATCAGTAATAATAAAGGCATCCAAAGGATCCGTTTTAGCCATGGCAATAAAAGCTTTCCTATAGTTAGCTGTCATCTTTGGATTCAGGCAGAAAACGTAAGGCTTGAATGGAAGCAATATTTCGCAGGTAGAAAGATGGTTCGCTATGTGAATGCTATAAACAGAAGTGGATTCCATAGCAATCACAATGGTATTTAAATCAGAATGAGCAACCATACAATCTTTGATTAAATCAGAGAGTTCTTCCGCACCAGGCTGATTGTTGGAGAAAGAAGCTTGTATATATTTGTTTTTATAAAAATCCATAGCATAAACAACGTTGGATTTAGAACTGACATCAATACCGACAAACAAAGTAGACATAAAGTTAATCTTTAACATGATATCACCATCCTTTCCGATTAAGTATTTTTGAAACCTGAAGCAAAAGGTTTATCCCAGGTATCATGTGGTGACCGCAACCTCGCGTAATCAGCATGCACCCTGCCAGCTTTTTTTGCTGGAGCTACGACAGGGGATGAAACATCTGTGTAAGCGGAATGTGCCACATGAACCAGGCTGAAAGCTTAAAAAAGCAGACACAACAAGCGTTGGCTGAAAGGAGTTAAAGCAGTGCCTTTGGACATCAGACTCTGCTGATATCATACCACAGGATAATCTTTATTGAATATAAAAAAAGATTAAGTTTATAACCAGTTTTACTTGGCTATAAACATATTATACGAGGAGTTATATATTATACGAGGAGTTATAAAATGAAGGGAATAATGATAACAGCTCCCAGCAGCGGCAGCGGGAAGACAACTGTTACTATGGGGATATTAAGAAGTCTTGTGAATCATGGAGTAGATGTATGCGCTTTTAAGACTGGTCCTGATTATATTGATACATCCTTTTTAAAAATGGCCTCCAGAAAGGATGCTGGGAACCTTGATATGTTCCTACAAGGGAGAAAGGGAATAAGAAAGGCTTTATCCCTGTCACATTCTGAGTATGCAGTAATTGAAGGTGTAATGGGCTATTATGATGGCATATACAATACCTTTGAAAATTCCAGTTATGATATTGGAAAAGAGCTTAATGTGAATTCAATTCTTGTTTATACTCCTGAAGCAGAAATGTTTACAGCTGTTCCCAAGATAAAAGGTATGGCAGAATTTCAGGGGTCGAGCATAAAAGGTGTTATATTAAACAATGTCAGTGAGGCATATTATAAACTTTTAAAAGAGCAGATTGAGAAATATACAGCAGTTAAAGTTCTAGGATATCTGCCAAGAAGTGAAGAATTTACTCTGAAAAGCAGACATCTGGGGCTTATCCAGTGTGCTGAAATAGAAAAGATAGATGAAATGATTGATGGAATAGCAGAAAATGTTTCTAAATATATTGATTTAAATGAAATTATAAATCTTATGAAGGAAGTTAATACTGAAGAATTAACCTGTGCAGAAAGAAAAGATTTAACAGTATCAATAGCACTTGATAAAGCATTTTCCTTTTATTACAGAGAAAATATAAAACTTATTTCTGATGCATGCAGTGTAAATTATTTTTCTCCTCTTAAGGATAAAAAAATTCCGGAATGTGATATTTTATACATTGGGGGAGGATATCCTGAGGTGTTTAAAGAGGAACTGAGTCAGAATAATTCCATGCTTTTATCATTAAAGCAGTACGCAGAAAATGGTGGAATTATATATGCGGAGTGCGGTGGTCTTATGTATCTTTTAAACGACATTGATGGATGTAAAATGGCAGGGGTACTGGATGGGAAAAGCTCCATTACAAATAAACTTCAGCATTTTGGATATGTGGAAATTGAACTTAAGAAAAATTGTCTTTTAGGCAAAAAGGGACATCGCTTAACAGGCCAGGAATTTCATAAATCAGTTTCTCAAGTTAATCTAGACACCGTATATAGTCTTAAAGGTCCAATGACTGAAGTTTCCTGGAACTGCGGATATGAACTAAATAATGTTTTTGCAGCTTATGCCCATATTAATTTTATAGGAAATATGACAGTTTTTCAATCAATCATAGACAGGGCAGTGAAAAATAAAGGAAAATAAAATATTTGTTACTGAAAATGTTGAGTTAACAAAAAATCCTAGGGGGTTCACTCCGGGATTTTTTATTTTATAAAGATAACTGAAGAAAATACCATATAAATTAAAAAATTAATGGCTAATCAATGAAATTGTTGCCGAAAGAATATTGCCCAAAACGTTTACGGAAATTATAATTATAATCACAAAAACGTTTTCGGTAAGAAAAGGAGAACATTTATGGATTTATGGAGTATAGAGTTAAATAATTATAATAAAAATAATATGAAAAAAAGCGAAACTATTTTCGCACTGGCCAATGGATACAGGGGACTAAGAGGTGCGTTAGAGTTTTCAAAGCTGGGGAGCAGAGGCAATCTCATTGCAGGAGTTTTTGACAAAGCCCAGGCTCAGGTTACTGAAATAGTAAATTGTCAGGATCCTCTTGGTTTTAACATATATATAGAGGATGAAATTGTGGACCTTGAGCAGTGCAGTGTTGACAGCTTTAGAAGAATACTGGATATGAGAAAAGGCCTTGTTGTTACAAAAATCACAGTTACTACAGCTAAAGGGAGAACATTGGACATAAAATCTGAAAAATTTGTAAGCAGAAGCAATGTTCACAGATGGGCATCAAAATATGAAATAACTGCTAAAAACTTCAGCGGAAAGTTATTCATAGAAAATTATATTCAAGGTAGTGTAACTAACAGCTCATGTGATGTGATGAACAGGACAAAGCACCTTAAAGTGACAAAATGCACTGACATCAATCCAGGCATTGCTATGGAAGCTAAAACATCTGACCTGGGAATAGGAATAATTGAGTGTACAACAATTATTAATGAAAATAATACTTTTAAAACAAGAAAATACAGCGACTTTGGAGAAATGGTATCAGAGGCATATGAAACTATAATTAAGCAGGAAAGTAAAGAAAGCATATATAAGCTTGGAGTTACTTATACTAGCAGAGATACAGAAAATGACCTTTACAGTACTGCCTTAAGTGAAATAAATGATTTTATCGCTGCAGGATATCATAGAGAAAAAGAGATGCACTGCAGTGTATGGGATAAAATATGGGATGGGATTGATATTGAAATTCATGGAGATGATAAAGCTCAAAGGGGTATTAGGTTTAACTTATTTCAATTGGTGTCTTCAGCATATGAAGGGGACAACAGGATAAGCATAGCAGCAAAGGCTCTTCACGGTGAAGGTTATAAGGGCCATGTTTTCTGGGATACTGAGGTGTTTATGCTTCCATTTTTCATTTATGCATCACCAGAAGTGGCAAAATCACTATTAATGTACAGGTATAATACCTTAAAAGGAGCCAGGAAAAATGCTGAACTAAGCGGTTATAAAGGTGCAAGATTTCCATGGGAAGCAGCTGATGACGGTACAGAGGTCACTCCAAAATGGGGAGTTGATTATGAAGGAAATCCCTTGAAAATCTGTACAGGAGATGAGGAATTTCATATAAACTCAGATATAGTATTTGGAATAATATCCTATTTCAGGGCAACTGGGGATAAAGATTTTCTTAAAAATTACGGAGTTGAAATACTGCTGGATACATCCAGGTTCTGGCAGAGCAGAGTGGAATACAATAAGGAAAAAGACAGATATGAAATAAACTCAGTTATAGGTCCTGATGAATTCCATGAACATGTTAATAATAATGTTTTTACAAATTATCTGGCAAAGTGGAATATAGAAAAGGCACTTTATTATAAAGAATGGCTGAGAAAACAGGATGAACAGAAGCTGGCATCATTGTGTACTTCATTATGTCTCAGCGAAAAAGATTTTAATCAATGGAAAGAAATTGCTGAAAAAATGTATATACCTACAAATAATGATGGAACTATTATAGAACAATTTGAAGGATATTTTAATTTAAGGCATATAGAAATAACTGAACATGATGAAAACAGCATGCCTGTTTGGCCAAAAGAAGCAAAACTTGACAGGTTGGGTGAAACTCAGCTTATAAAGCAGGCAGATGTGGTGCAGCTTATGCTTATGCTTCCGGAAGAATTTTCAGATGAAATTAAGAGAGCTAATTATGAGTATTATGAAAAAAGAACCATGCATAAGTCCTCCTTAAGTCCATCAGTGTATTCAATACTTGGACTTTCAGTTGGAGATAGAAGTAATGCTTATAAGTATTTTATGAAAACTGTGTACACAGATTTAGAGGACAATCAGGGAAATACGGATTTTGGGCTCCATGGGGCATCCACTGGGGGGTCATGGCAGAGTGTGATTTTTGGATTTGCAGGAGTATCAGTTGGAAAAGATGGAAATCTAAAGCTTAAGCCATGGATACCTGAACATTGGGAAAAATTGAAATTTAAATTAAACTGGCAGGGATCTAAGATTACATTTTCAATTTACCAAACACATATTGAAATAGGTTCAACTAAATTCATTACGGCAGTAATTAATAATAAAATTTATCATGTGAAAGAAAATTCAAATTTGCTGGTTAAAATGCAGCCTGAAAAGTAACAGAATAGAACTTATGGATAAATTTAAATACAAAGGAGATAGGAATTTGCAGGAAAAAAATATAGGAATAAGAGATGTAGCTAAGAAAGCAGGGGTTTCTATAAGTACTGTTTCTAGAGCTTTTAATAAATATGAAGATATAAGTGAGTCCACAAGAAAAAATATTATTAAAGTGGCTGCAGAACTTGGTTACAGGCCTAATATTATTGCTAAAAGCTTAAGTGGAAATAAAAATTACCGTATGGCTATCCTTGTTGAAGATTATGTGCCAGACCATTACGCCACTTATGAAATATTTATGGCATTCAGATCTGCCCTGGCAGAGCAAAATTATGAAACTATAATCTTATCAACCAGCACAGATATTCAAAAGAATGAAAATTTAAGTCAGATACTTCAGGCTAAGCAGGTAGACGGCATATTCATTTTAGGGTTAAAAATGACAGATGAATATTTTAAACAATTGGAGAATTTTAAGTATCCTTGCGTTTTATATGATATTTCTATAGAAAACAGTGTATGCGGCTGTGTGGGAGTTGACAATGTGAAAGGAGCTTCCAAGGCAGTTGAACACTTAATACATCAAGGACATGAAAAAATTGCATTTATCAATGGGCATGAAAATGCCCAGGTTAGTTATGAAAGGCTGGATGGGTATTATCTAGCATTAGCTAAGCATGGTTTGTTAATTGATAAAAAGCTTATTGCTAACGGAAATTTTAC
>JAQSXC010000057.1 GCA_029266335.1 Eubacterium sp.
ATATAGATTAAATGCCGCAAGGCCCGGAAGACAATACATTTGTTTGCCGGACCCTGTGGTATTTTTTTAACTGATTGAAATTCCTCACTTTTATTGCTGCATATCAAATGTCTGTATGTAAACAATAATAAATGAATTTAATCATGGAGGAATTAAATAATGCACTTAAAAAAATACCCCATTTTAATTATTGTTTTTATAATATTATTTCAGATTGATACAGGTGCTTATGAAAGTTTGAGCTATTTATACGGAGGGAATACAACAACTTATATCAATAGCATAAATGTAACCGGAGCAAATCTGAATACAGTTTGTCCGGATTACTTTGAGATAAACAGTAATGGTACTCTGAAGACTACAATAAAAGCAGATCCTCTATTTGTTTATAGCGTTCATGCAAAAGGAATCAAAGTTATACCCTATTTAAGCAACAACTGGGACAGAGCTCTGGGCCGCGCTGCAGTTGCAAACAGGTCTGCCTTTGCTGCTGAACTGGCTGCTAAGGTGGTGGAACTGGAATGCGACGGTGTCAATCTTGATATTCAAAATCTTACAGAAGCGGACCGGGATGCTTTCACAGATTTTGTAAAGCTGTTGAGAGCTGCTCTTCCCAAATCCAAAGCCCTGTATTTATGTGTCGCTGCAAATCCGTGGGGCTTTACAACGGGCTGGCAGGGGTCCTATGATTATAAAGCATTGGGTTCTGTCAGTGACAGGTTATTTATAATGGCGTATGATGAACATTACACCGGCGGGACACCGGGTGCTGTTGCCAGTTTATCCTTTGTAGAGCAGTCTGTAAAATATGTTTTGAAAAACGTTCCTTCTGCAAAAGTCATCATCGGAATACCTTTTTACGGTAGATACTGGAAGCAGGGAGCTGCCGCAGGCGGCTACGGAATTACCTTATCAGACGTTGAAAGGCTTGTATCGGCATATAAGGCAGTAACCTGGTATGACAGCAATGCTCAGTGTGCCAGGGCGACTCTGACATTATCCGATGCCGATAATGCCGTTATCTGGGGAAGCAACCGGCTTTCAGCCGGTACCTATGATATTTGGTATGAAAATGACACCTCTATTGAGAAAAAACTTTCACTGGTATCCAAATATGATCTGGCAGGTGCAGGAAGCTGGGCCTTGGGTCAGGAACCGGAGCGTTTCTGGAAAAATTACGGTTTGTGGCTGTTGGGCAAACCTTTTATAGATATAGAAAATAACTGGGCACAGAGCTATATTCTTAATCTGACACAGAAGGGCATCATTTCCGGTTTCCCCGGAAAACGTTTTGTTCCCAATGGAAAGCTCACAAGAGCCAACATTATTCGTAAATTTTCTGGGTCTGCAAAACGAAACCGGATCAGGAACATTCTCTGACACTGCCGGTCACTGGGCTGAAAAACCGATATCAATTACAAAACAGTACGGTATATTTACAGGCTATGCCGGGAATTATTTCTATCCGGATAAAAATATTACAAGAGAAGAATTTGCTGTTATTTGTGATAAGGTTTTATATAGTCCCGACACAGTTAATTTTTCTCAAAGGCTTTACAGTGATGTCAGTCCTGAAACAAATCCCTGGTCAAATAAATCAATCATTTTACTTTCCATGAATAATATTCTGTCAGGCTATCCGGATGGTACCTTCAAGCCCGGAAAAACAATTACAAGAGCTGAAGCTGTGAGAGTAATATCGGCTATGCTGGAATTCCCGGGAGGGTTTTCTGTAACACCCGGGAAGATAAAAAATCCCATACCCATCGAACCGCATTAGAAATCTCAAACAGCTTTATATTAACGGTTTACCTTGGTTGAGCTAAATTTTCGACGTCTCTAGGTCAATTGATATTTTTTTAACATTATCGTTATTGACAATGATTATCAATTGGATTAATATAGTAATGAGAAAATTACAAGTTATTGTCAAGGGATGCGTTTTATATAACAGCTGTAAAAAAACTGAGGGGAGTTTTGTTTTTGAATTCTGGTGATAATGGCCTTTTAAAAGAAAAATTGAAGGAATGCGGATATAAGTTCACCGGTCAGAGGGCTGCCATTCTCGAATCATTGATCCAATGCACCGGTCAGCATGTAAGCACCGAAGAACTTTTCAACATAGTGAAAGTAAAGCATCCTGAGATCGGCCTTGCGACAGTATACAGAACTATGATTCTTCTGGACAAACTCGGACTGGTACACAAATTGGATTTTGATGATGGCTTCAGCAGATATGAATTGGTTAAACCCAATGAATACCACAGGCATCACCATTTGATCTGCAGCTCCTGTGGGACGGTCTCTGAAGTTGAAGAAGACCTGCTTGATTCTCTGGAGGAACAGATTCTAAACAAAAACGGTTTCCTGGTAAGGGATCACAGGGTTCAATTCTACGGCCTGTGCAGCAAATGCAGAGAGTAGTTTTAATAAAAGCATTTCAATCAGCAAAATTCACTTAAGCAATACTAACTAAAATCAGTATTAATTCAATCTAACTTAATACTAACTCAACACTAACTAAAATCAATGCTAAATCAAAAGGTTTTCAGGTGAATTCAACTTACTTCGTTGGATTCACCTTTTTTAACGCATAGGAATATATGTATTCGTAATTGCTATATTCGCTGCTACAATTAAGGTGGAAATGGTACACTCGGAATCATCTGATCGCCAAGTTTCCTATGCGTGCAATTTGCGTTAGCTGATTCTCTTGTGCCGCTAGTATTACATTTTTGAAATAAAAATTTGAACTTGCTGTAACGTATGGGCAGAACATATATGTTAACATTAATATATCTATTAAAAACCTATACTGGAGTCCAAATGAAAAAATACGCACTGATATTTTGTACTATACTACTTTTAAATATATATAATAATACTGCATATGCACAAAATACTCCTGATGCTCATGAAGTGGGAGAAATAGCCTTTCCTGTCAGGTATATTGCCGAAAGCCTTGGTGGAAGCATATCCTGGGATAGAGACACCCGCACTGCGGTTTTGAAATATGAAAACAAAACCCTGGAATTGAAAATAGGAAGTAAAGCCATTATTACAAATGGTTCAATAAAAATCATTAAGGATGAAATTAAAACATCGGGAGGCAGAACTGTTCTTCCGATAAATATACTTAATGAGGAGCTTGGTACTGAGCTGTCGGAAGAGGACTGCCTCAATATTGTAGCTAGAAAATTCGTGGATTTGCTTAAGCAGGGAGATATCAAGGAAGCTTCATCACTGTTAAGCAAATCCTTTTCAAGCTATCTTACACCGACAAACCTTGAGTCATTGGCGGAAAGTATCACAGAATTGCAGCTGGAGGAGTTTAATGCACAATACTGGCAAAACTCTGTTCACAGAATAATAGGAATACCTTTCAAACTGGAAGATAACATATATTATTCTATCAAGTTTGATAACAATGGAAAGATTGATGAATTGGGAACAGTAGAAAAGTCGGATAAGACTTCAGCTGCGCCTAAGTATACTTCAGCAAATAAATATACCGAAACTGAGGTTACCTTTGGGAACGGTATTTGGAAGCTTTCGGGGACGTTGACCCTGCCTGAAGGAAGCGGACCTTTTCCTGTGGTAATTCTGGTTCACGGGGCAGGACCAAATGACAGAAATGAGACTACCGGTTATTTAAAGCCTTTCAGAGATTTGGCCTATGGGCTGGCAGCAAGGAATATTGCTGTATTAAGATATGATAAGAGAACTCTGGTACATAGCACGAAAATTAATTTAGTCGGCAATATAACTCTTAATGAAGAGGTTGAACAGGACGTATATGAGGCAGCCGGATATCTGAAAACAGTAGATAAAATTGATAAAAGCAACATAATTGTTTTGGGGCATGGCCTGGGAGGGTATGCACTGCCTCAGATTTTAACAACCGGGTCTGAAAACTTTAAAGCCGGAATTATCATGAGCGGTAGCTCAAGACCACAATATGACATTATTCCCGAATACCTTGAGTATTTAAGTCAGAAAGGTATGGCTAGCAAAAGACAACTGGAATATGTAAAAAGCCAGGTTTCAATTCTGAAATCTGAGAATTTTAATTTTAGAAATCCACCCGAAGAATATACCCTGGGCAATGAGTATTATTATAACTATATGAAGAACTACGATGTACTTGGTTTGGCAAAAAAGCTTGAAAAGCCGGTGCTTGTCATGCAAGGCGAACGGGATTTTCAGGTAAATCCTGCTGTTGATTTCGTAAACTGGGAATCAGCTTTTGAAAAAAACAACAGAGCTGAATTCAAACTATACACAAAGCTCAACTATCTGTACACCGAGGGAGAGGGTGACAGTACTCCGCTGGAATATTATGAGGATATGAATATTCCTGAATATGTTATAGACGATATTGCCGGGTTTATTAACAAATTGGAATAAGACAGCTTTTTATTGGGAAAAATCGGTCTATATGATATGGGAGACCAGATGAATGTACACAATAAGAAGAATTTTCAATCCTGAAATATATCAGGGAAAACATAAAAGAAACAACTACTTTGAGGGTTGGTATTACAAAATCATTGACAGGAATTCGGAAAATATTCTGGCTATAATTCCCGGAGTAGCTATAAATAATGCCAACAAACATTCCTTTATACAGTTTATAGATGCCAAAACTGGGTTTACCAGTTTTATAACTTACCCCATAGGGGAATTTTCCTACTCGGAAACGGAATTAAACATAAGGATTGATAAAAGCCGCTTTACCGGACGCATTATGCAGATATGCCTTCAATCCCCAAATCTAAGAGTTGACGGAACTGTTGAATTTGCCAACAGCGTAACGTTTCCCAAAAGTCTGATAAATCCGGGAATTATGGGACCTTATTCCTTTATTCCTTTTATGGAATGCCATCATGGTATTATTAATATTCATTCAGAACTAAAGGGCGGAATCCATTATAACGGGAAATACATTGATTTTACAGATGGCTATGGATATTTGGAAAAGGACTGGGGAAAATCTTTTCCACACTCCTGGATCTGGCTCCAGTCAAACAATTTCAGTCACAGCAATACATCTATAATGTTTTCAATTGCATCAATTCCATGGTTTCACCGGGAATTTGACGGTCTGATTTCCTTTTTGAAATTGGATGATACTTTCCTGAGATTTGCTACCTACACCGGAGCCAGGATAAAAGAATTGAAGGTAAATGATCAAGCACTTGCCGTTATGATTCAGGATTCCAAATATAAGCTTTATATAGAAGCCGAGTACAGTAAGGGTGGTATTCTCAAGGCACCAAAAAAGGGAATAATGGAGGTCGATATAACAGAATCTATTACTTCGGTGGTCAAAGTCCGGCTGTGTGAAAAATCCGGGAAGGTGCTCTATGATGGTGTAGGAGAGAACACCGGACTTGAACTTGCAGGTAATTACAAGAAATTTGTTATTTAATAATTTGCTGGGATATGAAAATAAGGTATACTTATTAAGTATGTTAATTATTGCTTACGAACAGTTAAATAATTGAACCGATCTAAACCAAAATATTATCGAATAAGCAATTTGGGAAAATAACCTCTAAAAATTGGAAAATCATTATAACTGTTCATTAAGAAAAATTCGGGGGTAGCTATGGCAAAATTGTATTTCAGATATGGTGCTATGAATAGTTCGAAAACAGCTAATGCACTGATGGTTAAATATAATTATGAGGAGAGAGGTCAAAAGGTTCTTCTAATGAAGCCATCCATCGATAACCGTGATGGGGCCTGTATTATTAAATCCAGAGCAGGATTGACGGAAGAATGCCTGCTTATACATAATGAGAGTAATGTGTATAAAATGGTACAGGACTATATACAAAAAAATGCAGTAGTTAATTGTGTTATTATAGATGAAGCCCAATTTCTGACCAAACAGCAGGTTTATCATTTGACAAGGCTTGTTGACAGCGACAAGATCCCGGTTATCTGTTATGGCTTGAGGGCGGATTTCAGAGGAGAATTGTTTGAAGGTAGCCAATATTTACTGGCATGGGCAGATACAATTGAAGAAGTAAAGACTATCTGCTGGTGCGGGAAAAAAGCAATAATGAATGCAAGATATCAGGGTGATAAAATAGTAAAAGAAGGCGAGCAGGTGGAAGTGGGCGGTAATGACAGGTATATAAGTCTTTGCCGTACTCATTGGCACGATGGGGTGCTTTCTGATAAATAGTAATTCCGAAACCATAAACAAGTTCTCAGTGACTATACTGTTTTAACAAGGATTTGCTTCTTTCTATACCATAATACGCGTTTTTAATTATGGTAACATTTTATCTTGAAATTTTTTTAGTTTCCCTTTGTAACACTTTTTATAGGGTTAACATAAATTATTATTAAGACGAAGTACAATAAGAAAGGAGCTTAATAGTATGGGAGACGGTAACTTCGGTTGTAACGATAATCTTTGCCACCTGTTGTCAAAATATATCGGTGAAACTGTAACTATTTTTACAAAGAGTGGAGGCGCATCCGGCTGCGGATTTACTGGAGTAATATTAGGTGTTAACGAGTGTTTCGTTAGACTGATTACAAGAATTGGTCCTGCACCGGGATGTTCATTGGGAAATTCATGCGGATCTGGCGACATGGGTGACAACAATAACCACGGCGGATATGGTAATGGTGGTTACAACTGCAACTACAATCAGAATTATGGCGGCTATGGCAACGGTAATGGTACCCCTGTTTACAATGTCGGATCAGTAACTGACATTCCATTAAACAGTATAGCTTCATTTGTTCATAATGCGGTTTAATATGTAAATACCCTTAAAAAATGATAGGCTAGACCTATCATTTTTTTCGGATAATTTATTTGGCCTTATTATTGCAAACATATTATTTAACCTGAATGTAAACATATTATTTAACCTGAATGGCTTTACTAATTACTTATTATATGTTAGAATTCAATAAACAAGTTGCGGGGGGACCGGAGAAACATAAAGTTTCGAGGGTTGAGAAGGTAGAACCTGACCCTTAGAACCTGTCGGTTGACACCGTCGTAGGGAAGCAAAAATCAAAACAAGGCTTATTTTTGATTATAGCGTTCACCTGATGCGGTGGGCGTTTTTTATTGTCTGAAAAGTATAAATTTTTATGATGGATTTTTTGGAGCCGGATTTTCCTTGGCATATTACTGCTTCAAAATATTTATTGCCGAGAAGAGGCACAGTGTGACCATTAGCGGTCACACCTCGCAAACAAAAGTGGCTTTACCATGTTTGTTTTTTTGTAATTTTACTGAAAACTTAATAATAAAATTTTGTGGGGGGACCACTTAAGCAGATTGCAGATGCTTTTTGTGGTTGAGAAGGTAGAACCTGACCCTTAGAACCTGTCGGTTAACACCGTTGTAGGGAAGCAAAGTCGAATGGATATGGATCCTGTTATATTTATGCTTGCCCTGATTCGGGCAGGCATTTTTTAGTATTTTGGGGATATGCAGAATATCTCCCGGACAATAAAAACTTTTGAATTATGGAGTGCCACCTTTGTTCCTGTCCGGGAAAGTAGATTAAACTTAAATTACAAAATAGGAGGATTGTTAATGTATATGAAAAAGGTTCTGACAATAGCAGGGTCGGACTGCAGCGGAGGAGCAGGCATACAGGCCGACTTAAAGACTTTTGCCGCTCACGGGCATTATGGAATGAGTGTCATTGTTTCAGTTGTTGCTGAAAATACCAGCAGGGTAATAGATATTCAGGATATTAGCCCGGATATTATCAGAAAGCAGATGGATGCAATATTTGAGGATATTGAGGTTGATGCTGTAAAAATAGGGATGCTGTCAGGACGTGAATGTATGGAGGCAGTAAGCAGCAAGCTGAAGGAATTTAAACCTATAAATATAGTTATTGACCCGGTCATGCTAGCAAAGGGAGGGCATGCGCTTATGAAGGATAACGCTCTGGAATTCTTTATAAAGGAGTTGATTCCGCAAGCGTACATACTTACACCAAATATTCCTGAGGCCGAGGCAATAACACGAATGAGGATAAACTCGGAAGCCGATATGAAAAAAGCAGCTGAAAGGCTTCAATCTATGGGTGCCCGGAATGTACTGGTAAAGGGTGGACACAGTGACGGTGATCCGGTGGATATTTTATATGACGGACACAGGTTTCATTCGTTTAAATCCAAAAGAATAAATACAAAAAATACTCACGGAACGGGATGTACTCTATCCTCGGCCATTGCTTCAAATCTTGCGCAAGGTTGTGATATTCCCCAGGCTGTGGACAAGGCTAAGGAATATGTAACAATGGCCATTGAACATTCACTGGGCATAGGAAAAGGTCATGGACCCACAAATCATTTTTACAGGCTTTATAAGGAAGGACTTAAGCTTTGATAGCAGGTCAAACAATTCGTGCTTAAAGAAGCAGACAATTTTTCAATTAATATAACAAAACTAACAAAGGCAGAGATAAAAAATTATCCTGCCGGAAATGGAGCAATCATGACTTATAAAACCCAAATGGAGGCAGCAAAAAAAGGAATAATCACTAAGGAAATGTCCATTGTGGCAAAGAAGGAATATATGGAGGAAGAAAAACTCAGAGAACTGGTAGCATGCGGAAAAGTAGCTATTCCTGCAAACATCCACCATAAATCACTCAGCCCCGAAGGGATAGGAGAAGGACTGAAAACAAAGATAAATGTCAACCTGGGAATATCAGGGGATTGTGTTGATTACTCCAGAGAAATGGAAAAGGTTGACATGGCGATCAGGTTTGGAGTAGAGGCCATTATGGACCTGAGCAATTACGGCAAGACCAATACCTTCAGAACCAGGCTGGTAGAACGCTCTCCTGCCATGATAGGAACTGTTCCCATGTATGATGCCATAGGCTACCTGGAAAAAGATTTGATGGAAATCAAGGCTAAGGACTTCCTTAGGGTGGTAGAGGCACATGCAAAGGAAGGTGTTGACTTCATGACAATACATGCAGGAATAAACAAAAGGGCAGTTGAATGCTTCAAGCGTTCCAAACGCATGACAAATATTGTATCCCGGGGAGGTTCACTGCTATTTGCCTGGATGGAGATGACCGGGAATGAAAACCCTTTCTTTGAGTATTATGATGAATTCCTTGAGATACTTCGTGAGTACGATGTTACTATCAGCCTTGGTGATGCGCTGAGACCGGGAAGCATTCACGACAGCTCGGATGCAGGGCAGCTAAGTGAGCTGATTGAGCTTGGTAATCTGACCAAACGTGCCTGGGAAAAGGATGTCCAGGTAATGGTGGAAGGCCCCGGCCATATGGCAATGAATGAGATTGCTGCAAATATGACCATTCAGAAGAGACTTTGCCATGGTGCTCCTTTCTATGTGCTGGGGCCATTGGTGACAGATATTGCGCCGGGCTATGACCACATAACCTCAGCCATCGGCGGTGCCATAGCAGCGGCAAACGGCGCTGACTTCCTGTGCTACGTAACTCCTGCAGAACATTTGCGCCTGCCTGATCTGCAGGATGTGAAGGAGGGTATAGTTGCCTCAAGGATAGCAGCCCACGCTGCCGATATTGCAAAAGGCATTCCCAACGCACGGGAGATTGACAACAAGATGAGCGATGCCCGACGCAGGATTGATTGGGAAGAAATGTTCTCCTATGCCATAGATGGAGAAAAGGCAAGAGCTTACTTTGAGAGCACTCCTCCCGCAGATAAGCATTCCTGCTCCATGTGCGGAAAAATGTGTGCCATGAGAACAACAAACAAAATTCTTGCCGGAGAAACCGTGGAATTTTGTTCAGAAAAATAAATTTATAAATTTAAAAAGATATGCAAAAGCCCTTGAAAATCAATGGCAGATAAATATAAAAATATGAAGGGAAGATTACTATGAATAAAACAACCCAGGACTCAGCATCACTTTTAGGGGAGCTCCGTAAAAAGAAACCACTGGTACATAACATTACAAACTACGTAACAGTTAACGACTGCGCAAATATTGTTCTGGCAATAGGTGCTTCACCCATAATGGCTGACGATATCGGTGAAGCAGCGGACATAACAGCCATTTCATCAGCTCTTGTAATAAACATCGGAACACTTAATCACAGAACAGTTGAATCAATGCTGGCATCAGGAAAAAGAGCCAATGAACTTGGTATACCTGTAGTGTTTGATCCTGTTGGCGCAGGAGCCTCTGCCTTAAGAAACGAGACTGCAAAAACAATTCTTTCAACAATTAAAATAAGCGTCCTAAGGGGGAATATGTCCGAAATATCCTATATAGCAGGTCTCGGTGCCAACACGAAGGGGGTTGACGCAGCCGAAGAAGACATTGCTTCAAATGATGGAAAAGCAGTTGCAATAGCAGTTGCAAGAAAACTTGGCTGTGTTGTTGCTATCACCGGTGCAACAGATATTATAACAGATGGGGAAAGAGTTGCTACCATCTCCAATGGACATAAAATGTTATCAAATGTGACCGGTACAGGCTGTATGACAAGTGCACTGGTGGGCTCCTGTTGCGGTGCCGGCCGGGATGCATTTATTGCTGCAGTTGGGGGTATTGCTTCAATGGGAATAGCCGGAGAGCTTGCTTTTGAAAAAGCTGGAGTTTATGGTACAGGCAGCTTCCACATTGCAATAATAGACGCTGTCAGTCAGTTAGACAAGGATGTTTTCCTGGAAAGGGCCAGAATTAATGAAAAATGTTGATTATTCATTGTACCTTGTCACAGACCGTGACCTTATGAGCACAAATACCCTGGAGGAGGCTGTGGAACAGGCAATTCTGGGAGGCTGTACCGTGGTGCAGCTGCGTGAAAAGACTGCTTCCTCACTGGAATTCTACCAGAATGCTTTAAAGGTTAAGGCTGTTACTGACAGATATAATATTCCTTTGATTATAAATGATAGAGTTGATATAGCTCTGGCTATAGATGCGGCAGGAATCCATGTGGGGCAGAGTGATTTGCCTGCCCGGATTGTAAGAGGCATTATCGGAGAGCACAAAATCCTTGGAGTATCGGCAAACTCGGTGGAAATTGCAAGAAAAGCCCAACAGGATGGAGCTGATTATATAGGGGTTGGAGCCCTTTACTCAACAAATACCAAGACAGATGCCAGCGTAATATCCCATGATCAGCTTATTGCTGTGAAAAATGCGGTGGATATTCCTGTTGTGGGCATCGGAGGGATAAACATGCATAATGCGGGAGAACTTGCAAAAACCGGGATAGAGGGAATTGCAGTTGTTTCTTCGGTTATTGCCCAGAAAGATGTAACCGGTGCTGCTAAAGCGTTACTTTCTATTTTTAAGAAAATGGGCAGTAGTATTTAAAAAAAATTAATATAAAGATTGGAGTTTAAAAATGAAAACAAATGTAAAAAAATTGTCACTGGCGGGCTTGCTGGTGGCTGTAGCGGTCGTCGGATCAACTTTTTATTTTCCTGTAGGAGTATCCAAATGTATGCCTGTTATGCATATGGTAAATGTTTTGGGAGGAGTCCTGCTGGGACCATGGTACGCTGTTGGAATTGCGTTTGTTACCTCATGTATAAGACTTATTGCCGGAACAGGTACTCTGCTTGCCTTCCCGGGAAGTATGGCCGGAGCACTGCTTTGCGGTTTGCTTTATAGAAAGTTTGGCAATACTGTCAGCGCATTTTTAGGTGAGGTGATCGGTACAGGTATTATCGGAGCCGTACTTGCTTATCCGGTAGCTACCTTGTTTCTGGCAAAACAGGCAGCACTATATGGTTTTATTCTCCCCTTCAGTATCAGTTCCATCGGTGGTGCAGCCATATCATCGGTACTGATAATTGCATTAAAACGCACGAAAGCAATAGATGCAATAACTAATGGCTTGTAACGGAGAAAAATAAATATAGTTTAAGTTAATGAGAACTTTACATGTTTTCAATATGCGTTTAAAACTAATCCAATAATATAACATTGTAAAAAAATTAAATTATTGGAGGTGTTTACATGAAAAAAAGGTTAGTAGCCATTTCATCATTAGTATTGGTAATTGTATTTATCAGTGTTGCGTTATTCGGAGGTTTGGTTTCTGCTTCACCTTCCCAGTATTCTACAAACAATACATACTCGGGAACTGCTCCCAAATATGTGTTTCTCTTCATCGGTGATGGAATGAGCACACCGCAGATTAATGCAGCTCAAATGTATCTCGGAAATATGAACAGCAATGGAACTCCAACTATAAAAAATCTTGATTTTACGAAGTTTCCGGGATTAGGCAGTGCAGATACATACGACGCAGAATCATTTATACCTGATTCAGCATCAACAGGTACTGCAATGGCAACAGGAAACAAGACTTTCGGCGGAATAATAAACATGGATCCTGCCAAGAAAGTAAACTACGAACCTATCTCAAAAAAAATGAAAAATGCTGGGTACAAGGTTGGAATAGTTACTTCTGTTACACTGGATCATGCCACTCCTGCAGTATTTTACGCAAATGAAGCTTCAAGAGGAAATTATTACAATATTGCTTCACAATTGGTTAACAGTGGGTTTGATTATTTTGGAGGCGGATATTTCCTCGATCCAGATGGTAAAAAGGCTAAAGCAACTAATGCTGTAAATATTCTGGAACAGGCTAAGAAAAACGGCTATAAGGTTGCAGCAACAAAGTCGGATATTCTGGGTCTTAACAAATCATCAGGAAAAACAATTGCGCTTGATCCAACAGCAGCTTCAGCAGCAAACGACAGCTATTCCATGGCTTATGAAATTGACCGTAATTCAGATCAACTCAGTCTTGCTGACTTTGTAAAGAAGGGGATTGAAGTTCTGGATAATCCTAATGGCTATTTCATGATGGTTGAAGGCGGAAAGATTGACTGGGCCTGTCATGCAAACGATGCGGCTGCTGCAATACATGATACCATTGCTTTAAATGATGCTGTTAAAGAAGCTATGAAAGTATACCAGCAGCACCCTTCTGAAACACTTATAATTGTTACAGGTGATCATGAAACAGGCGGAATGACCATAGGTTTCGCAGGAACTGAATATTCGACCTTCTTCGAAAAGCTGGAAAAGCAGACCAAGTCATATGTAGAATTTGATAAGATTGTAGCCGGGTACAAAGAAAAAACAAGTGCCTCTGCGGCTAAACTCGAAGATCTGCTTCCACAGATTAAAAGCTCTTACGGTTTAGTAGCACCTACAGATGTTGACGCTAAGAAAACTCCTGAGCTTGTTTTAAATGACTTTGAAATGGTTAAGCTGAGAGATGCATTAAGAAAGTCCATGAGTGCTTCAAAAACAACTAATACAGAAACAGACTATCTCCTGTACGGTACATATGAACCGTTAACAGTAACTTGTAACCACATACTTGACAACAAGGCCGGAATCAACTTCTCAACCTATTCCCACTCAGGTCTTGCAGTACCTGTTTATGCAATTGGTGCAGGCTATGAGTTGTTCTATGGCGCATATGACGATACTGATATTTTTAAGAAGCTCGTTGCCATAACAAAAGTTAAGTAACCTGAATTATTAATATATACAGGATTGAAATTATTTGCTATTGATAAAAACCGCTGTGCCATGGTATTTAACCTTCCTAGCATAGCGGTTTTATATCTGTTTATGAACAACTAACATCAACTATGAGTAAGAGTTTATTCGTAGAAGAGAAGGGATGAACCTTAATGCTGAGAAAACATTTCAATTCAAACAGGCTAACGGCAATTGCTGTCAGTTTGTTGATTATAGGATTATGTCTTTTACCCACAGGTTTTAACTCTATTGTGTACAAAGACAGTGTTAGAGCTGTAGTGGAAATTGTTAAAACAGACAATTCAAATTTATATGATACAGGTATTATAAAACAGGGTGAGCAAAAATGCCAGGTATTAGTACTTGATGGAAAATTCAAGGGTATGTCGGCTGAGGGAACAAATAACCTGGTTGGCAAGCTTGAACTTGACAAAATATTTGTTCCCGGAGATAAAGCACTGGCAGTTATTGATTATGAAGGCAGCTCTATAAAATTTGTAACTCTGATAGATCATTACAGAATAAATCTGGAGCTAATCCTTTTTGTCGGATTCATTATACTGCTTATTGCATTCGCCGGCTGGACGGGAGCTAAGGCAATCCTTTCCTTCATTTTGTCTGTAGTAGTCATATGGAAGGTGTTGGTGCCCACTCTGCTTAAAGGCTGGAATCCAATTTTGATTTCACTGTTTATTGTAGCTTTTCTGACTGTATTTATTATTTCAATGGTGGGAGGGTACAATAAAAAATCGCTTGCGGCAATTGCCGGATCATTGTCAGGAACAGCTCTAAGCTGTATTTTAGCGGTAGTTTTCGGTCACTTTTTTAAGATTCACGGAGCTATAATGGCGTTTTCAGAAAGCTTGCTTTATTCGGGTTACGGGCATTTAAACCTGACCGAGATTTTTATTGCGGCGACTTTTATAGCATCTTCAGGTGCTTTAATGGATGTTGCGGTAGATATTGCTGCGGCAGTACATGAACTTGTTGAGAAAAATCCCGAAATGTCAGCCAAAGAAGCTATCAAATCCGGTTTCAATATAGGTAAGGTTGTTATGGGCACTATGACAACTACATTATTGCTGGCCTATTCAGGCGGATACATAGGACTCCTGATGGTTTTCATGGCACAGGGAACACCTGTCATAAATATACTTAATCTCAAGTATGTATCAGCAGAGATTTTCCATACACTTGTAGGCAGCTTCGGACTGGTAGCCGTAGCTCCTTTTACAGCTATAATATCGGGAATAATGTTTACAAAAAAAAATGATAAACCGATACTCAAAAAAGATGACACTTATGAAGGAGTATCGCAATAATAT
This sequence comes from Eubacterium sp., assembly GCA_029266335.1. GTDB lineage: Bacteria > Bacillota > Clostridia > Acetivibrionales > DSM-1351 > Ruminiclostridium. The sequence goes on from JAQSXC010000057.1 coordinate 14,854, forward strand.
GAAGAGGAGCTGTTATAAACATACTCTTTATTGAGTGGGTATAAAACAGCTCCTCAGGTTTTTCTGACTTCTTTTAAGCTTATATTTGGTTATATATAGATAGGTTATCCTACTTCTGCTCTATATCTTTTTCCTGCTCAAAATTGGAATGTTTAAAGCATAAATACCGGCTGCAAGTGAAAAGCAGACAGCTATATGAGCTATTGGATTCGTATTGAAAATTATTAAGCTAAAGAAATCCACCAATAGTTGACGAAGTGCCGCAATTGGAGTAAACACACTTATAATGGCTACGATTATCACATCGATGACCCATCCCCACCAGAAGGTCTGAATAGATGTTAAAGTATGCAATACTACTGCAAGCAAAAGATAGAAGGCATACTGTCTGAAGAAAGCAATAAATATTCCATTATTTGTCCAGCCGAAAATGTCAATGATATCCCATATTTCAAAAACAGATCGCATTGTTTTGTCTATGGTAAGATTCAAAACAAGTATTATCACTGAGAGAAGGGCTGAAATAATTGTATAGTTTATTATACAAGCCCAGAAAAAGTCAATCTTTCTGCCATTCAGATGCATTATCTTTCTAAAGTTGACTGCCGGTATTAAAATAGCTGCCAGTATAAGTACAAGAAGGAGGTTGTCACCTGAACTGATCTGACTTCCATCAGGAGAGTTGATAAGATATCTTATATAAGATTGAATAAAGGTACTGGCAAAGGATAGTAAGGCTACAAGATATGCTATCCAGGTTGTCTTAATAAAATTTATACGGGTGATGGCACCTACACTTTTTAAATTAGTCATTTTCCTGTCCTCCTCCGACAATATTAACAAAGAATTCCTGCAACCCAAGAGCTTGAAGCTTTACGTTTCCGGCAGGTATTATCCTGTCTCCGAATATATAAGCAGTTGTAAAACCCCCAAGGGTTTTCTCGCCTATGACATTTAGCCCCTTGACTGCATTCTTGACATCACTGCTTGCTCCTGTCAGAGAATAGGCCTTTTCATCTATATCATTCATGCTGGAGTGGAGAAGTATTGAACCTTCGTCAATGATTACGATATCCTCGGCAACCCTTGATATCTCGTCGATCAAGTGTGTTGAAACTATAATAATTCTGGGATTGTATTCGAAACTGGACTGCAGCAATTCATAAAAACGTTCACGCATTATAGCATCAAAACCCAGGACCGGTTCGTCAAGGATGACTACCTTTGCTCTGCTGGCCAGACCCAGCAGAGTAGTGAACATTGTTTGCATTCCAAAGGATAATTGTTTGTATTTTTTATTCTTGTCCAATTTGAACTTTCTCAGCATATCTTTGGCAAATTCAATATCCATATCTGGCTGCAAGCTGTATGCCAAATCAAGAAGTTTACCTATCCGCATGTTAAACTGGGAGGCTCTGCTTTCAATAAAGCTTACACCTTCAGGCATAGCAAAGGTTGATACCTTACCGCCATCCACAGTCACATAACCTTTTGTTGCATTGATGTGACCTGCAATAAGCTTTAGGAAGGTGGTTTTACCTGCGCCGTTTCTTCCCAGCAGACAGTATATCTTATTTTCGTTGATTTCCAGATTGATATCGTCCAGTGCGGTAGCCCGGCTGTATTCTTTTGTTACATTTGTAAACTTAATCATCGCCATTCTCCTTTATCATATTAATAATATCTTCCTTCGAAATTCCCAGCTTCCGGGCATCGGACAGCATTGATGATATGGTGTTGGTATAAAATTCTTCCTTCCTTTTTTGAAGGATCTTTGACTTTGCTTCCACGGTCACACACATTCCGATTCCCCTTTTCTTATATAAAATACCTGCATCGGTAAGCATACTTATACTTTTCACAGCTGTTGTAGGATTAACAGAAAGCAACTTTGAAATCTGTGTTGTTGAAATTATTATGTCATCAGTTTTATAAACGTCGGTAATAATGTCGTCCTCAATCATTTCCATTATTTGAATAAAAATAGGTTTTTCGTTATTCAAAAATATTGCTCACCTCCATCAAAGTTGTTGGGTTAGTGATTTAACTCATTAACCTTAATATAGCATATGATAATTTAGTTGTAAATAGGGAAATTGAAGAGAGTGGAAAATATGAATTAACTGCAAATTCATAAATATGATGAAACTGTGCTTTTACTTGTATCATCAAAATTACACAAAAAAAGCTCGGCTAAATAAAATTAGCCAAGCTAAATTCCTCAGGTATAATTTATCACACTGAAGTAAGTTTTAATCCCAAAATGCCTGCCAGTAACAAGCAAAGAAATACAATTCGCAAGGCATTAACCGGTTCATTAAAAAGGAAAATTCCCAGAAGTACTGCGCCCAAAGCTCCAATTCCTGTCCAGATAGCATAGGCTGTACCTATCGGGAGTGTTTTGGTTGCAAGTGATAATAAATAAAAACTGATAACCATACCGCCTAAAGTAATCAAAGAAGGGTATAGCTTTGTAAAGCCATGAGAATATTTAAGTCCCATAGCCCAGATAACCTCAAAAATTCCTGCAATAACTAAATAGACCCAAGCCATATTTTCACCTCCATTTATAAAATAATAAAAAAATAAAAGCCTAAAAGATACCAGTTTGATATCTCCCAGGCTTTTGTCCTTCCGTGACACAACATCAAGGTTGTGAGTTTTCTCTTGGTCACTGACCAGTAATACTGCGGAACCCTAGAAAACTTTTGAATTTATTAACTTTTATCTTATAACGCTTTCATGGATTAGTATATATTCTTTTTACAGGCAGGTCAATAAGTTATTCTTTTTATTAGGCAGATCAATAAGTATATGTAAAAATCTTGATATTTAAATAATATTCAATAAAACAGTTACTGGACTATGTTTTATGGAAAATGAGATGAAAGGGTTAAACTTGACTTGTACTGATGGCAGATATAGTATTATATGACAAGCATAGTATTAAGTGTAATTCTGATGTGTAGGAATTTTTTTAAAACAAGATCTGATAAAGGTAAGGAGGCAGGAAGAGTGATGGAAAATTTATATATAACCAATTATTGTGACAGGAGATGTAAGCCTTTTAGCAGTATTACACGCCTCTCTACTAAAGATGCTTATTCTCTGGCAAAAACACTTTCGCAATATACGGGTACTTCATTTACTTCTTTCAGCAGATTCAGCGAGAAAGATTTTGACGGGTATTATAAAAAAAGAAAACGCACCGAAGAATGGCTTTACAATTCATTTGTTGAATCGGGTGGAAAGCCGAAAAACGTTCACCCCCTGTATTTTGTCCTGGGTGAAAGCAGATATTTAAATCAATGGTTTGAAAATTGTATTAAAACACAATTATTATTAAGAGATATTGATCCTTCGGATATCAGTTTTACCTTTGGAGACAGTATGTCAAAAATGGATTCCCAAGACAGAATGAATCCTTTCAATAAGGATTCATTATTAAAGTTTATATACGAAACTACGGAGGATGTAATTTTATTCTTAAATGAACTTAACAGACAAAACAGATATATTGAAGTCCAACTTTGGAATGATAGTTATTTAGAGGAACCAACTACAGCCAGAGACAGTTATTTCGGTGAACCAAGTGCTCAGTGACATTGTATGGATGTTTGTATTATTTGTAATGAACCGCTTAAACTTAGAATTGTGTTATAGATGAAATAGATGCTATTATTCCGGGGGTATATTAATGCAGGGGTACAATGTAATTATAGTTTATAATGAAGATTTAGATAGCATATTGATGTGTAAAAGGTTGCGCAATCCATATAAAGGATTAAGTGGTCTTGTAGGCGGAAAAATTGAAGCAGGCGAAGATGGGCTTGAGAGTGCTTATAGAGAATTATTTGAGGAAACAAGCATTTCAAGAAATAGTATCACCCTGCATCACTTGATGGATTTTACATATTATTATAAAAATTGCTATGTTGAGGCATATGCAGGCAGACTGAAACACAATGTGTTGGTAGCCGGTGATGAGAATGAGCTATATTGGTCAGATTTAAACCACAATTTTTTTGATACGTCCTTTTATGCCGGCGAAGGTAATGTGGGACATATCATAGAACAAGTCAATATGTGTAAAGATACGATTTTATGTGATTGATACTATTTACTCCGATTAAAAAAAATTTCTGAATGGAAGTATAGTGATGGAAACAAATACTGGAATTATTTTAAATAAGCTCAAAAGTTTTACTCCACAAAATGCTGATTGGATTACACTTGAAGATATTTTAGAGGAGTTATTCAATTCTGATAATCCTGAACCGAGTTTAAATGCTATGCTGAGTATTTATGAAAGATATCCTGACGAGGATAATGAAGTATTATGGGGTATGCTTCACGGAATAGAAAGTATTGAATATTATGAACAAAATGTTATTGAGTCACTCAATAGAAAACCCTCTTTTTTTGGAGTATTAATGATAAATAGATTGCTAAATGCCGGTATTACAGCAATAGGAAATGTAAATCTGCTTGATACTTTGAAGCTGGTAACAGTTAATTCTTCAGCAACCAGTTATGTAAAAGAAGAAGCTGAAAGATTTTTACAGAAACATTCCATAGAAAAATAATATTTTTATTAATTCTTTTTAGTTCTCATTTTTTAGATATAGTATTATTTGTAACTGATTGAAATTAATTAAAAGTTGTATAATTTGTTTATCAACTTAGACTAAATATAGGAGGCAGCCATGGGATATAGTATTTGTTTATCAAGGGCAGATAACAGTAGACCTATAGTATTAAGTGAGTGGTTGGAAGTAATTAAAAATGATAAAGAATTAAAACTTGTCGAGTCCGTAGAAGGGATTAATCCTATTACAAAGCAGAAAATCAGAATCCAAGTTCAAGGACATGCAGTCTGGACTCATACAGAAGAAAAATATAATGTACAGTCATTAGCAAGAAAATTACAGAAAAATAAAATGAAATTGAAATAACAACCACATATTAAGTTTAATCAAGTGCTGTTATTTATTGCACATAAGTCTAAAACGACTTAACCTTATGAATAAGTTTTAAAATAGAACTGGTAATACCGGATATTATAGGACTTCTGGAACCAATGAAAGCTATTAATTCATTTAAGAGTGCTCCCAAAGTAATAGCTATTATTAAACCAATAACTAAGCTGATTGTTGATGTCATAGCAAATAAACCTTCCAATATATTTATTTATTAATTTAATTATAGTAAAAATATGTAAAAAATGCAATTTGATTATATTAGCAGGTTAAGAGGTATTGTGAACAAATGCGGAAGAATGGATGGAAAGTGAATTATGCGTGCGAGTGTTGAACCTTGACATAGAACCATTCCGGACATAGTATTATTTGTAATGACTGCGTTTGAATCAGTACTATGAAATACAAATAAATTAAGAGAGATGATATAAAATGTGGTTACTTCTTTTATTAGCCTTAACTATCATTGCCGTTATATTAATTCAATATATTCTTTCAATAAATAAAGCCTATAAACGGCTTAATAACTATACAGCCAAAGCATTTCACAGTGACTATGGAAGGATGAGTTATTTAGACGAAGGCCAAGGTGAGCCGGTTCTTATTTCACATGGCATTTTTGGCGGCTACGATCAAGGGTATGAAACCTTAAAGAACATCTTAGGTGACAGACATAGAAAAATATCTATTTCACGATTTGGATATCCTGGGTCTGACATACCTGCTGAACCTACTCCCGACAATCAGGCAAAAGTATTTTTAGGTTTATTGAACGAGTTGAAAATTGATAAGGTATACTTGGTTACAACCTCGGCAGGTGGTGCTGCAGCAATAAAATTTGCCATAAACTACCCTGACCGTATAAAAGGACTGATCCTGCTCTCATCTGGTGTGCCTTCTTCAAAAAAGACAAGAGAAGAAATAACAGGCCCTATGGGTCCTCCGGATTTTATTTTGAATGACATTCTTATGTGGTTTTTTACAAAATATTTTGGGTTTGTTTTCAAATCTATGTTTAAGTCAGAAATCGACGGAAAAATATATAATACTATGTTGCCTGTAAAGCCACGCAAGAAAGGGATTAAGGTTGATGAAACCATAACAAACCTTGATATGGATATAAATTATGATGGGTATCCCGTTGAAAAGATAAACGGACCTATAATAGTTATCCATGCTAAAGATGACCCAATGGCAAAATTTGAAGGAATTGAAAAGTTTATCGCCCGAACCAATGCACAAACTGCAATTTTTGAAACAGGCGGTCACCTCATCTCAGGGAATGGAGACGCAGTGTCAATAAATATTAGTGATTTTATTAAAAACAATATAAAAATCAAAACAAGATTACATATTATGCGAAGCTAATGATTCAAAAGCTTTCAATATCAATAATAATCCTATTACCGCACACTCAGCAATCTGAACTGTGCAACTATTAAACTATTCTAATAAATATTGGTAGGGATGAAAACCAATGTATAATATAAGTTTTACTCCATTTCCAAATCTGAATACCGAACGGCTAAACCTAAGGCAAATTACAGATAAAGACTTGAATGAGTTTTTCATACTTAAGTCAGATGAAAGACTGCTAAAGCAGTATGACGCAAAAGCCAAGACTTATGAGGGAGCTCGTCGAAAACTTGAAGAACTCAATAGTGATATTTCTAAAAATGAATCAATAACGTGGGGAATTATTCTAAAAAATAAAAATAAATTGATAGGCTCAATATGCTTTTGGAATATATCCGAAGAATACTCTAAAGCCGAAATTGGTTATGAACTGATGTATGATTGGCAAGGGAAAGGAATAATGCAGGAAGCGATTAAAGCCGTAATTGATTATGGTTTTCATAATATGAAACTTCAGTTAATAGAAGCTCTTCCAAACCCGAACCACTTTAATTCCATAAAACTATTGGAAAAAAATGATTTTATAAGGGGAGCAAATTTTACAGAAACTGATTCTTCTGATGGAAAGATATTTATAAGGGTGTTTTATTCACTTAAAAATAGATTGAAATAAATATAATGAGTATTACAGAGCGTAGTAACACTATAAGAATGACAGAGATAATGCATATTATTTTTCATTTAATTTACAGTCATTAAATGAAGTGATTTAACTACAAGTGAAGAGGATTATTAAAATCAGTACCGCATACTTCAGTAATGAAAAAGTGGTACTTTTGGACAATCGGAGGTGGTATAAATGGCAAAAGTTATTTTAATCTGTGGGAAAATATGTAGTGGAAAAACTCGTTATTGTTCAACACTTGTAAAAAAATATAATGCAGTAATTTTATCTTGTGATGAAATTGAAAGTGCTCTTTTTCATAATGAATTAAGAGAAATGCATGATAAGGTTGTAAAAGATATTAAGAAATATTTACATAAAAAAGCATCAGAAATCGTTTTGGCAGGAAGTAATGTTATACTTGATTGGGGCTTCTGGAGCAGAGCAGAACGAGAAGAGGTGTCTGAGTACTATAAAAAGCAGTCTCTACTTTATGAATGGCATTATATCGATATTTCAACAGATAAATGGCATCAAAATATCCATTCCCGGAATGAAGCAGTTTTGGCAGGTAAGACAACAGACTATTTTGTTGATGAAGGGTTGCTTGAAAAAATGAATTCATCGTTTGAAACACCAAAGAAAGAAGATGTTGATGTCTGGTATATTAATCAAAGCTTTTGAGCACTTTGAATTTACTGAAAAGTCCGAACCTTTTGGAATTGCTTTAACAGAATGGTATGAATTCAATTTGAATATGAAGCGGCGGGAAAGATGATTTTTGACAACTGAATAGCTCGTACTTGATTAAACTTGACTTCGCCGTATTTCTAATATAGTATTATTTGTAAATAT
>JAQSXC010000270.1 GCA_029266335.1 Eubacterium sp.
GTTCTCCATGAGATCACATTCCCAAACTTCATTGATGTTGCCAAAAGTTTTAACAGAGGCTGAAGTCCTTTTGTTATGGCATTCATACAATCTTACGACTGTACCGTTTCTGTCCTCGGCCTGCTTCACCACTTCGATAATTACATTTGGACTATCGACCGACACAAAGGACATTTCAAACGGCAATTTTCCAGGATGAGCCTCTTCCAGCCTGCAATACACCGGACAGTTCATGGCATACGCCATATTTACCGTATTTGCTTCCTTCCAGGTCCCCTGATGAGGGTAAAGTGAGTAGGTAAATTCATGGTATTCCTTGTCAGCATCAGGATTAGGGTCAGCAGCCGATTTAAGAAGAGTGAGTTTCATCTCGCTGTCTACTATACTGTAGCCGTATTTGCAGTCATTCATCAGGCTGACACCATAACCTCCCTCGGATACATCCGCCCACTTGTGGGCACATACTTCAAATTTTGCAGCATCCCAGCTTGTATTTCCGTGTGTAGGGCGTTCAACATTGCCGTATTGTATTTCATAGGTAGCCTTTTCGGCATGGACATCCACCGGGAATGCCGCCTTCAGAAGGATCTGCTTTTCCTTCCAGTCAACTTTATTAACAATATCTATTCTGCCTATGCAGGAGTATAGATATATCTCCTGTACTATTGCTGAATTCAGGAATTTTCTTTTTATTTCAATCCCTGCCCTTACAGGTCCGTTTTCAATAAGCCTTACACTTTCAACCTCATTGACTTCCCACATCTTTTCTGCATAGTAAATATTGATATCCCAGGCATCAAAATTATGGGGTTTATCCTCGAAAGCCTGCAGAACATTTGCTCTCTGGCCCTCCTTTATGACCTCGCGGTCAGACAGCTTATCATATATTGAGGTAATATTGTAGCAGTCATCAAAGGCAATTTTAAAATAATTATTATCCATATGTTTGTTGTCTTCCGATACTTGAACTGCTTTGCTTAATACAGCATCTGCTTTTCCGGCCTGAGCAATGCTGAATGCCTTATAGCCTTTTGCCGGAATTCCTTCAGCGAAGAATATAAGCTTGTTTACTCCCTGTTGGTTGACTATCTGGGAAGGAAGCTTTCTGCCCTGTTTATCATAAACAGCCGCATCTTCCATACCGGCAGGAAATTCAACCTCGGCTATATCACTTCTTTCAAAGCCAAGCTGATTGAATACTACAACTGATTTGTCAGTTAATCCGATTTGTGATGCAATATTATCAATAGCGGTTCCCAGCAGTTTCTGACCCTTTTTGCCCAGTTCAATATACTGTGCCTTTGAATCCTCATATACTTCCTTTATTGAAGATCCGGGGAGTATATCATGGAACTGGTTCAGCAGTATGACCTCCCAGCCTTCATTTATTTCCTGTGCCGGGTAATTTCCAACACCTGCAGCCCTGGTACCTATCACATTAAACAGCTCAGTATCCTGATAGAGATATTCACTTTTGCGGTTAAATTTCTTGTTTCTGGCCATAGAGGTATAGGTACCTCTATGATATTCAAGGTACAACTCTCCGACCCATTTAGGCAGCTTTCTGCTATCTTTTACGTTGCTTTCAAGTTTTCTGAAGAAATCCAGGGATTTACCTATTTTAACCTTCGGACAGCCGGGAATTCCCTTTTCCATTCTACGGGCATTTTCCAGCATTTCCTTTGTAGGTCCTCCGCCGCCGTCACCGTACCCAAAGCTGATAAGTACTTCATTGTTAATATCTTTCTGCTGGTACCTCTGCCAGGACCCAATAACCTGCTTTGGCGCCAGATCACCGTTATAGGTAGTAAAGTTGGCATCGGGCTGGTTGGCATCGCTGGTTGTGATAAAGTGGGTCAGAATCTCTGTTCCGTCAATACCTTTCCATTTAAAGGTGTCGGACGGTATTTTGTTGTATTCATTCCAACTTATTTTGGTTGTCATGAAATAATCTACGCCGGATTTTTTCAGTATCTGTGGAAGTGCGGCACTGTATCCGAATACATCAGGCAGCCAGAGTATTTTGTTCTCCACACCGAATTCCTGTTTGAAGAAGCGCAGACCAAACATCAGCTGTCTGACCAGGGATTCACCTGAGCATATATTACAGTCAGCCTCCAGCCACATTGCTCCTTCAGGTTCCCAACGTCCTTCTGCAACTCTTTCCTTAATCTGCTCATACACCTCGGGAAAGTCTTCCTTTACATACTTATACAATTGAGGCTGGCTGGACATAAAGGTATATTCCGGATATTGCTTCATCAAACTTAAAACTGTAGAAAAACTTCTTCCCGCTTTTTCCCTTGTCTGAGCCAGGGTCCAAAGCCATGCGACATCAATATGAGTATGTCCTACACTGTGTGCTATGATATTTTCATGTCCGCAGAATTTGCCGTAAAATTCATTATCCAGGTAATCAACAGCCTTTAGAACAGAATTGTTGAATTCCTCTGTGAATGGTATTCTTAAATCCAGTAAATTGACGGCGTTTTCAAGATAATTGAGTATATCGATTCTGTTTTTATCTTCCTTATCCAACAGTGTTGCAACATCCAGCGGTACTTTTATATCATAGTACAGTTTGCTGACATTGGAATCAAAAACTGATAAAACCGCATGAAGCTCTACAAGCCCCTCCTTCATTCCGGAATATGCATGCAAGGCTATTTCGAATTGTTCACCGCTTGCAGCACTGTCTGTAAGAACAACCTGTCTATGATTCACATCAACGCCCTGCAGGAGCTTTCCATTCACATATACCAGAAATTGTGGATTAAGTGCATCCCAATCTCCCTCTCTACCGGTTTTCAACTCAAGGACAACCTTTTTACCACTAAAACTTTCAGGAACAGCAACAGCTGTTTTAAACCAGTAGTGCCTGTCACGCCCTCCCCATCTGTCTCCCTTTTTAAAATCCGACCAGTTAAGAGAAGCCTCGGGTAGTTCCAGACAGTCATATCCGCATTCGATATATTTGAACTGCTCAATTTCTATAGTTTCCGGACAAATATACTTTAAAATTTCATCCAACAGCCTGTTAATCCGCTCTGCAATAAATCGCATTTTCAATACCTCCATAAAAAAAATACTGTAGCTACAGTATATATTTCAATCCTGGTATATTAAATCCGATTTGAGGACCATTATTTAATATTTTGGGACATTTTATTCGCAAATATATTTTACTTGTTTAATATATTGCCCCTGAAAGTGGCCGGAGGATATCCCTCCATATTTTTAAAGAACTGGCTGAAGTAATATTCACTTGAGAAACCTAATATATCTGAAATCTTTTTAATGGGATAATCGGAGTTTTTCAACAATTCCTTTGCCTTCAACAGCTTGATACTATTTACAAACTCCTTTGTCGGCATATTTTTAGCCTCCTGTATTATCCTGCATACCTGTTTTTTGCTCAGATGCATATAGGAAGCAATTGATGCGGTTGTAACCGATGTAGACATATTATCATTTATAAATCTCTCTATTTGGGACATTCTAAAATTATTACTGCTGCTTTTCCGTGGTACTGTTAAATCATTTTCCACATTTTTAGCCATCTTTCTTGCGGCATTAATCAATATAAGAGGTATTATATTCTTAATACTGCCAAAAAAGCCGGTGCGTTCAAAATATGCCTCTTTTAAAGCATACTCAAAAAGCCTGCAGCAACTGATGTAGTCCCTGTCCCTGTAAAAAGTGCTGGGAGAATTTTTCAGAGTATTGAGCATATTGGCCATCTCACCGGAACAGTCCTGCATACTGAGCAAGTCGCAATTAAGGCTGTATTCTATTACCTCCTCAGCATTAACACAGCGCTGTTCATGAAAAACTCCGGGAGCTGTAAGATAAAACTCTTCCTTTCCAACAATAAAGCTGCCGGAGGCAGTTATAACTTCACAGCTGCCTTCCCTTATGAAATGAAACTCAAAGGAGGAATGCATATGCCTTTCAATTGTCCAGCTTCCGGACACTGTCATGGCCCTGAACCACAATATATTAATATTCAAACCGTCTACGGTATAATTCAAGTCAAGTTCACATAATTTCTTTGAGGCCTTTGCCAGATCAAACTCCATTTTGTATCTCCCGTTTTTCCTTAGAGCCTGTCTAAGATATCATTGCACCTGTCATTTTGCATATTTTCGCCATGCCACGATAAATTTTCTTGCAATAAACAAATTATTACTGCGAAAATTTGCCTTGCCTGACACAAAATCCACCTAAAATGCCAGACACAAGCAGATCTTAGACAGGCTCTTAGACCCTGTTTAAAATCCCAGACTTAATTATATACCGTTATCACTACAAAAAGAAGAGGCGGTAACTCCGGTAACGAAAACTCCTGGCACAAATGAAATATTATCACCAAACTATATTTTGGTACACAGTGATAACAAAAATCAATCTTTTCAAGAGAACTAAAAAAGGGGTATTGCTCCCCTTAAAGTAGCGATACCCCTTTTCCTTAAATAATTTATTGTTTAAAAAAATATAACTATATCTTATTTAGCCTTATTTGTTGTTGAAGCCTTTAAATACGGTGCCGGATCAACTGATTTTCCGTTTTTCAAAACTTCGAAATGAAGGTGCGCACCATCTTCACATTCA
>JAQSXC010000058.1 GCA_029266335.1 Eubacterium sp.
TCTTGGAACCGGTGTCGGAGCAATTGATACCATAATGACAAGAGGTAGTGCTCAGAGAACCGATAATCCTACCGACCTGTCAATTGAAGGAGAAGGCTTTTTTGTTGTAAAGGGTTCTAATGCAGATACCTTCAAGTTTACAAGAGCAGGTAACTTTGGTCTTGATAAACTGGGTAATCTTGTTTCAGGCAGCGGTATGAATGTGTATGGTTGGATGAAATACGAGAAACAGACCGACGGAACTGTCAAATTTGATACTGAGGCCGAAATTAAACCAATTAACCTTTACAATGATGAAGACAATGGAAACAAAAGGGTAATTGCTCCTAAAGCTACTACAAATGCATTATTCTCAGGAAATTTGAATTCGTCGTATAAGGTTAATGATACATTCTCGGTTCCTTTTACTGTATACGACAGTTTGGGCAATGCGCATGAACTGAGAATACAATATGAAAAGACTGATATTGATACATGGAGTTATGAAGTTGGAGAAAAGACTGTGGATCCAGCTACAGGTGCAGTAACTTATCCCGCTGTAACTGGAGGTGCTACTGGTCAGCTTACATTCACAACTGATGGAAAATTAGATGTAGCTAATAGCACAATTGGTGATATAACAGTTGGTGCAGCTGCTCTTGGTGCTGAAGATATTGAATTAAAGCCTGACTTTGCCAACGTCACCATGTTCTCGGCAGACTGTTCCGTTAAACCTACTAATATTGACGGATATACAACCGGTAACCTTGTTACCTTTAATATCGGTTCAGACGGTATGCTTACGGGTATATATAGCAACGGACAGCAGCAGCCTTTAGGTATGGTAGCACTTGCATCCTTCTCAAACCCTGCCGGTTTGCAGAAGGTAGGAGATAACCTGTTTATTCCTACAACAAACTCAGGAGACTTTAATGGGAACACTTGAAATGTCAAATGTAGACCTTTCAAGAGAGTTTACCGATATGATCATTACTCAGAGAGGCTTCCAGGCCAACAGCAGAATTATCACTACCTCTGATGAAATGCTTCAGGAATTGGTTAACTTGAAGAGATAGTAATAAATACTGGCATGGACCCCGGGCTTAGGCCTTGGGTCCATGGTAGTAGGTAAATCGCGATTTTGGTCTTATTTTGTAAGTATTACGGAATTTAACTATTGTCTTTTTGGAGTAAAACCTTTATGATTAGATTAACCAAACTCAACAAGTCCGTCTTTGTGTTGAACTGTGAATTAATTGAGACCATAGAAAGTACACCTGATACTGTGATTTCTACAATTAACGGTAAGAAATACGTTGTTGTCGAAAGTGTTGATGAAGTAGTTGATAAGGTGTTACAATACAAAAGGAATATTGTCAAAATAAAAGATATTTCGACTTGATTTTAAATATTAGCTAATATCTTGTCTTGCTAATGTATTACTGCTAAAACGTTAAGGGGGAAAAAATTTTGGAAGGAAAAAGCAGCTATTTTATTTTACTGGTTATTGTAGCATTTCTGTCAATATCACTTGCTTTCCTTGCAATTGGATATTTCTTTTTTGATAACCACGGCTCAAATCCTGAAAAAGAAGTAGTTTTAGTAACTGAAAAAGCTCCAACGGATGAAGAGCTTGTAAACAAGGTTATATTTGAAAAAAATAATTTCAATTTAAAGAAAACCGATGAAAAACAGGTTGCGGTTATTGTTCTCAGTGCAAGCATGAAGCATTATAAAGAACTGAAAGACGAAGGCATGACAGAAGAAAAAATAACTACAAAAATTGATTTTTACAGCAAGGAAATTAATTCTGCTATCGGTACATATTTTCAAGGATTAACATTGGATGATGTTAGACAGGTTGATGCAAAGGAAAAAGCTTCAAAGGAATTAACCAAAATTATTAATGATATTTTAATGAATAATGATAAAAAAGCTAGTCCACTTGTTTACTCCATTATTTTTGATTACTGGTTCTATCAATAGGGGGTGAGCTTCTTGGGAGATATATTATCTCAAAATGAGATTGATGAACTGCTGAAAGCTCTTACGACAGGGGATATAGACGTCCAGCAGATTCAGACAACAAAAACTGAAAAGAAAGTTAAATTACATGATTTTAAAAAGCCGCCGAAGTTTGCCAATGACCATAAACGTACTCTGCAGTTTATCAATGAAAACTATGCAAGACTTGTTCAGTCGTTTTTATCGGGTTACTTAAGGTCCTTGGTGCAGGTGGATGTCTTATCGGTTGATGCACTGCAATACAGTGAATTCAGTAATTCACTGGCTAATCCGGTAGTCCTTGCAATCGTTGATTTCAGCCCTTTAAGCGGATCGGTGATTTTCGAGATGGATCCAAGTATAGCATATGCCTTAATTGACAGGATACTTGGTGGTAGAGGATCAGCGATGGAAAGGATCAGAACCTTTACTGAAATTGAATTGGCGATTCTTGAGCGAATTATAATCCAGATTCTTAACTTAATGCGGGAACCATGGGAAAGTATTATTTCAATTAAACCCAGATTGGAAAAGATTGAAACAAATGCTCAGTTTGCTCAGATAATCCATCCAAATGAAATGGTTGCGTTAATTACTCTTAACGTAGTCGTCGGTGAAGTGAAGGGCATGATAAACCTGTGTATTCCGCACATGGTTGTTGAACCGATAATGCCAAAGCTGAGTACAAAACTTTGGTTCACAAACGTCGAAAATGAAAAGCTTGAACATAATAAACAGGATATTGAGTTCAAGATTGAAAATACAGCTGTTCCTGTGAGAGCAGTTTTGGGCAGGACAGTAATAAATGTTGGGGAATTTCTTGATATACAGACAGGTGATGTTTTACCACTTGAAACTAATGTAAACGGAGACCTGGAAGTGCTTGTAGGAGATTTACCCAAGTTTTTTGCAAAACCTGGTGTGAAGAAAAATAAATTAGCTGTAAAAATTACTGAAGTAATTAGAAGGGAGGAAGAATAATGGGAGATATGCTTACACAGGCAGAAATTGACGCTTTATTAAATGGCACTTCCTCTTCAGAAGAATCCACGGATAGTGTTAGTGAATATAGCTCCGATGATAGTTTGTCAAGTCAGGAAATCGATGCGTTGGGTGAAATTGGGAATATTAGTATGGGTACGTCAGCAACGACACTTTTCACTCTTTTATCTCAAAAAGTAACTATAACTACTCCGAATGTATCTTTAACAACATGGGGTGAACTTTCTCAAAGTTACTCTTCACAGTATGTAGCAGTCAAGGTTGAATATACTGACGGATTGATCGGAAGCAACCTTTTAATTCTTAAGCAGGATGATGTAAAAGTAATTACAGATTTAATGATGGGTGGAGAAGGAGTGAAGGTTGACGGTGAGTTGACGGATCTTCATCTAAGCGCCATTAGTGAAGCTATGAACCAGATGATTGGTTCCTCGGCTACATCTATGTCGTCAATGTTTTCAAAGAGAATCGATATATCTCCTCCAAAAGCTTTTGTTGTCAGTTTTGGAAGCGGTGATCCATACGGTGAGTTTGAAATGGATGACAAGCTTGTAAGGATCGCATTTAAGATGGTTGTAGGAAACTTAATCGATAGTGAAATAATGCAGTTGCTGCCAATGAAGTTTGCTAAAGAATTGGTAAATACATTATTTAACAGTTCAAAACCTGCACCCGCACCGGCACAAAGCCAGCCGGAATATGTTGCGCCGCCGCCACAACCTGTGATGCAGCAGCCGGTAGCACAGCAACCTGTAGTGCAGCAGCCGGTGATGCAACAACCGGTCATGCAACAACCGGTTATGCAGCAGCCAATCATGCAGCAGCCAATGCAGGGATACGGATTTGATGGAGGGTATCATGAAATGCAGCGACCAAGAAATCCTGTGAGTGTACAGCCGGCGCAGTTCCAAGCTTTTGATGATGGCTTGTCGGCTGCTGAAAAGAAGAATATTGGCCTTATAATGGATTTACCTCTGCAGGTAACCGTAGAATTAGGAAGAACTCAGAAATTAATAAGAGATATCCTGGAATTCGGATCAGGTTCGATTATCGAGCTTGACAAGCTTGCAGGTGAACCGGTTGATATACTGGTAAACGGAAAACCTATTGCTAAGGGCGAGGTCGTAGTAATTGATGAAAGCTTTGGTGTAAGAATTACAGATATAATTCATCCATCAAAAAGATTATAGTTTTCGAAAATCTAAGAAATAGTTAAGGAGAGTAAAGCTATGGGTAAAAGTATATTGATTGTTGACGATGCAGCATTTATGAGAATGATGATTAAGGATATATTATCAAAAAATGGCTACGATATTGCAGCAGACGTTGACAATGGACTAAAGGCTATAGAAAAATATAAGGAACTTACTCCCGACTTGGTTATCATGGATATAACGATGCCTGAAATGGACGGAGTAACTGCTGTGCGTGAAATAAAAAAATTGCATGGTGATGCAAAGATTATTATGTGCTCAGCTATGGGCCAACAAGCAATGGTTATTGAATCAATTCAGGCAGGAGCGAGAGATTTCATAGTAAAACCATTCCAGGCAGACCGAGTAGTTGAGGCGGTTAAAAAAGTTATAGGATAAGGATCTAATAGCATTTAATGAAAATATCCTGCTGGTTACTATAAATTTATATGGCTCGGGTTAACGACTGCTATATGATTTTTGTTAGATAACAGCAGGATATTTTGTAGTAAATAGCTTTTAACCTTTTTCTCCTGTAAATGTTTGAAGGCAATATTTACATAAATCAGTACAGTGTTCTGCCGGTGGGGGATAAGATGGATATTTTACAAATTTTTTCAGTTATTTTTGCTTTTATAATTGTCTTGGGTATATTGCTGCTTACTACCAAGTATCTGGCATATAAGTCAAAAACGATGATGAAGGGTAAATACATGCACATTGTTGAATCCCTTAGCCTTGGTGTTAATAACAGACTGCATCTTGTCAAGGTTGATAAGGAATTCTTTATTATATCGGCATCGAACAAGAATGTGGATTTTCTGGCAAAAGTTAATATCAGTGACTTTGCGAATGAAGAAATTAAAAATCCTATCTCGGAAGTTATAGATTTCAAATCTGTTTTAACAAAATACGTTGGTAGCTTTGGCAAGCAGTCAAAAACAAAGGAAGGCAAGCCGGAAGAAATAGTTTTAGGCGGGAAGCCCTCCGAAAATGAAGAAACTACTATAAATGATGCTATGTTCAGAAACAATCTTGAAAAATTAAAAAATATAACCAACAGTATGAATGATAAAGGTCTATAAAATGGATAAAAAAATTAGAATTAAGAAGCTTTTAATATTTACAGCTATCCTGGTAGTTATTTTTTGTCTGATGGGTGGACAGGCAATGGCTGAGCCTAATATTTCAATAACAAAAGATGGAGTCAATATTGGAGCATCCCAGGACCCGAAAGAAGTATCTTCAAGTATACAGTTGCTCTTATTGTTGACGGTACTTTCAGTAGCTCCGTCTATTCTCATAATGATGACGGGATTTACGAGAATTATCATTATCCTGTCATTTTTAAGAAATGCCCTGGGTACGCAGCAGATGCCACCTAACCAGGTTTTAATAGGTTTAGCCCTGTTTATTACTTTTTTTGTTATGACTCCGGTTTTATCAGATATTAATGAGAATGCTTTCCAACCCTATACCAAAGGTGAAATAACATCACAACAAGCAATAGAAAAAAGCTCTCAGACAATAAAAACCTGGATGGTAAAGCAAATTTTCAGTAATAAGCGGGAAAAAGACCTTGAATTGTTTATGACACTGGGAGGTCAGAAAGATCCAATAAAGGTTCAGGATGCATCAAAACTTTCGCTGACTGTAGTTGCGCCTGCTTTTTTAATTAGTGAACTCATGGTAGCCTTTAAGTTCGGGTTTTTAATATTTTTGCCGTTCCTGATTATTGATATGGTAGTTTCCAGTACCCTTATGTCAATGGGTATGATGATGCTGCCGCCCGTAATGATTTCGCTGCCATTTAAAATACTATTGTTTATTCTGGTTGACGGGTGGTCTTTGTTAACCCAATCCATTGTAGTAAGTTTTGCCCGGTGACGCTATTAATTGATTACTATAAAGGTGTTTAAAGCTCCCTGGAGATCAGCTCGAAAGACTTTAGTCCGAAAAGCTATGCACATGTGCCTGTTTGCTTGTCAAACAAATGGCAGGTGCAATAAAATAAATTTAATCCCATAAAAAAGTATTGAAAATACTTTTTGCGTGCCCGATGGGACAATTTATTTGGCACTTCGGGGACATGGAGGTTAAAATGGATGAAAGCAGCATTATTTATATTGCTCAAGAGGCCTTAAAAATTATAATTTATGTATCGGCTCCAATATTGATTATCAGTATGGTAGTTGGTTTAATAATAAGTATTTTCCAGGCTACAACCCAAATTCAGGAACAGACACTTACTTTTGTTCCAAAAATCTTATCGGTAGTGGCAGCAATTGCACTCTTTGGCTCATGGATGCTGAGGGTGCTGATAGAGTATACACAGGGTATATTAATTAATATGAATCAGTTCATTAAATAGGAGTTGAGAATGTGCACATTCCATTTGATATGTTTCTGAATAATTTGGAGCTTTTTCTCCTTATTTTCGTAAGGATGACTGGTTTATTTGTAACTGCTCCCATATTCGGCCGCAGAAACATACCGGTGTACTTCAAAGTAGGGTTTGCCTTTATGACAGCCCTTCTAATGGCGAATGTTATTGAGGTTGGTCATATTGTTGATACCAGCAACTTTATGATATATGCCTTATACATTATAAAAGAGTTTCTTGTGGGAGTTGTTATAGGTTTTATAGCTTATGCTGTTTTTACAAGTATCTATATTGCTGGACAGATTATAGATATGCAGATTGGTTTCGGTATGGTAAATGTTTTAGATCCTCTTAGCAACATACAGGTGCCCATTACTGCAAATTTATACTTTATGCTGGCCATGATTATTTTTCTTGTTACAAATGGTCATCATATGATGATCAGGGCCTTATATCAAAGCTTTGATATTTTGCCGCTTGGGAGTGCTGTTATACGTTCTGAACTGGTTGATAACATTGTTATTGTATTTAAGGATATGTTTTCAGTAGGGTTTAAAATAGCTGCTCCAATTGTTGCAGCAGTTATAATAACTGATGTAGTCCTGGGCATTATATCCAAAACCATACCTCAGATGAATGTTTTTGTACTGGGTATGCCTTTGAAGATATTAATAGGATTAATAATTATATTTATTACCGTTCCGGCTTTTATATATATTGTCACAATGCTGACAGACAATATGAATATTGAGATATTCAAGTTTATTAAAGCAATGGGACCTGGACAGTAACAGTGCCTAAAATGATATTGGAGGGCAGAATGAAGAACCCCATGAAGGAACAACAACTAGGGCTGAATTATCAGCTGTTTGCTGCCGGGGGAGATGACAAGACTGAAAAAGCTACTCCCAAGAAAAAAAGTGATGCCAGGAAAAAGGGGCAGGTATTTCAAAGCAGAGAGATGTCAGCATCACTGATTTTGGTTTTAATGGTTGTTTCAATAAATGCATTTGGTTCAATTATATATGAACAAATTACTCAATATATAAAGAAAGCATTTACTGAATACCTTACGATGACCGATGCTTTTGATTCCGGGATTCTGGCTAAATTATTCATAGATGGGTTAATTGTTTTAGCAAAAACAACTTTACCGCTATTATTAATTGCTACATTGGCAGCATTTATAGTGGGATATGCGCAGGTAGGATTTCTGTTTACACTGGAGACGTTGAAACCAAAGGGTAACAGAATAAATCCGTTCAGTGGATTTAAAAGAATTTTCTCCATGAGATCGGTAGTCGAATTGGTTAAATCAATTATTAAGATTTTGATTGTTGCATGGGTTGCTTACTCATACCTTAAATCAAAAACCAATGAAGTAGTTACGCTGATGAATCAGGATTTGCTTGATGTTCTCTCCTTTATTGGAAATGCTGCATTTACAGTAGCTTTAAGGATTTGTATTGCAATGATTATAGTAGGGTTTCTTGATTATTTATATCAACGGTTCGATTATGAAAAAAGCCTTAAGATGACAAAGCAGGAAGTAAAAGAAGAGTACAAGCAATTGGAAGGAAACCCGGAAATAAAGTCAAAGATCAAGCAAAAACAGCGTCAGATGTCTATGAAAAGAATGATGCAGGAGATACCAAAGGCAGATGTTGTTATTACCAACCCGACGCATTTTGCCGTTGCTATAAAATACGATGTTCAGAAGGCCAGTGCGCCATACGTTGTGGCAAAAGGGCAGGATTATGTAGCATTAAGAATAAAGCAGGTAGCAAATGAAAATAAGGTACAGATAGTGGAAAATAAACCGCTGGCCAGAACTCTTTTCAGTACTGTAGATATAGGACAGGCTATACCACAGGAATTATATCAGGCTGTTGCAGAAATTCTGGCATTTGTTTATAACCTTAAAAATGGCGGCAGAGCCGGATAAAACTGTGTTTGGGGTATAAAAGTATTCTATTGAGGGGGATTCACGTGTCTAAGTTAAATAATTTCTTTATACCAATAGTAATAATAATAGCAATATTAAACCTTATTTTGCCAATTCCGCATAGCTTTCTGGATTTTCTGCTTGCCGTGAATATAATCCTGGCGGCAATAATTATGCTTAATACCATATATCTTAAAACAGCACTGGATTTATCAATTTTTCCAACTCTAATAGTTGTTACGACAATTTATAGATTGTCTCTGAATGTTACAGCTACCAAGCTTATACTTTCAGAGGGAGAAGCCGGAGAAGTTATAAGAGGTTTTGGATATTTTGTTGGCAGAAATAATCTTGTTGTAGGTTTTATAATCTTCTTCATAATAATGATAGTTAATTTTCTAGTTATTACAAAGGGTTCCGAAAGAGTAGCCGAAGTTGCAGCCAGATTTACATTGGACGCCATGCCTGGTAAACAGATGGCTATTGATGCAGATTTAAATACCGGTTTGATAAGTGAAGCTGAAGCAAAGGAAAGAAGAAGAAAGATCCAGAGAGAAGCAGACTTCTATGGATCAATGGATGGTGCCAGCAAGTTTGTAAAAAATGATGCCATAGCAGGTATCATTATTACATTTTTGAATATAGCAGGCGGTTTGATAATAGGTGTAGTTATGAGGGGTGAAGCGTTGGATGTGGCCCTTCAGAACTATACCATTTTGACTATAGGTGATGGTCTTGTCAGCCAGATTCCTGCACTTATGCTTTCGGTGGCAACTTCCTTTATTGTTACCAGAGCCGGTGCCGAATCAGATCTGAATCAGGATGTCATTAAGCAGCTCTTCTACAATCCGAAGGTTCTGTATATTGCAGCAGTATTAAGCTTGGCTATGGCACCTTTCCTGAATCCCATCCCCTTTGTTGTTTTAGCAGCCATATTGATATTTGTTGCTTTCAAGATCAAGCAGCTTCAAAAGGAAGCCGTTATTGATGAAGAAGTACAGATACAGGAAAGTGAAGTCGAGGAAATCAGAAAGCCGGAAAATGTTGTAACTTTGCTGCAGGTTGACCCTATTGAACTTGAATTTGGATATGGAATCATACCATTGGCGGATGCAAATCAGGGTGGTGACCTGCTGGACAGAGTTGTTCTTATAAGAAGGCAGCTTGCCCTTGAACTGGGTATGATAGTTCCTGTAATCCGTTTAAGAGATAATATTCAGATAGGACCAAATGAATATATTATAAAAATCAAGGGCTCTGAAGTTGCAAAAGGAGAGCTTTTGTTTGATTACTTTATGGCAATGAATTCAGGCGGAGTCGAAGAGGAACTGGATGGAATAAAGACAATTGAGCCGGCATTCGGATTACCTGCCCTGTGGATTCAGGAGGGTCAGAGAGACAGAGCTGAAATGCTTGGATATACGGTTGTAGATCCACCATCAATTATAGCAACTCACCTGACTGAAGTTATTAAGAAACATTCATATGAATTGCTTGGCAGACAGGAAGTACAGACCCTGGTTGACAACATCAGGCAAACATACCCGGCAATTGTTGACGAGCTTGTACCAAAGCTTATGAGTGTTGGTGAAATTCAGAAAGTTCTTGCAAATCTATTGAAAGAAAATGTTTCAATAAGAGACATGGTTACTATTATGGAAACACTTGCGGACTATTCACCTATGACACATGATGTTGATATGCTTACAGAGTATGTGAGACAGGCTCTTGGAAGATCAATATCACAGAGATTCTTTAACGGCAACTCAAATGTTATAACTATAGATCCAAAAGTTGAACAGATGATAATGGATTCAATACAGAAGACCGAGTTTGGTTCATACCTTGCACTGGATCCCTCTGTATCCAATACAATTATAAATAATGTATCAAAAAATGTTCAAAGGTTAATACAGCTTGGAAACCAGCCAATTGTTCTTGCATCTCCAATTGTGAGATTATATTTCAAGAGACTTACTGAGAATGTTATTCCCGGCCTGGTTGTGCTTTCCTACAATGAAATAGATCCGGGTGTGGAAATTCAGTCTGTTGGAACAGTGAGTGTTTAGCATTTGCAATAAAGGGTAATATTATGTCGAGAACGTTTTATTAAGGAAATGTTTTGTATTATATTCTGAGCTTTTCATTTTACATAAGGCAGTTTGGAGGTTTATATGAAAATAAAGCGTTATATGGGTAAAAACACACAAGAAGCATTATTAAAAGTGAAAATGGATCTTGGAAATAATGCAATTATTCTAAATACAAAAAAGGTAAGGCAAAAAGGAATAAGGAAGTTTTTTTCTAGCCCTATGATAGAAATTATGGCTGCAATAGACGATGATGATGCCAGAAGTAAAGATAGGGAATTGACAAAAATTGATACAACATACAACGCTTACAATATTCCACAAAAAAATCTGTCGCAAAAAGAGGAAAAATTTACTGAGCTAGAGAATAAAGTAACTAATATTGAAAATCTGGTGGATAAGATTCTCAATATTGTTACACCAGAAAAAAAATTAAATGATACGGATAAAGTCGACGGCAATGAAGAAAAGCTGCCGCAGATATACCAATTGCTTTACAATAATCTATTAAAAAACGAGGTTGATGAAGAAATTGCAAAGAGTATTATTGAACAGGTAGCCAAGAGAAGTAATTCAAGGAATATTAATGATACGCCTCTTGTAATGCATTCGGTAATAGCTTCAATGTTCGGAAAAGCTGAACCCATTAACCTGAGGAACGATGGCAATCCAACTGTAATACTTTTTGTCGGTCCTACCGGGGTGGGGAAAACAACTACACTTGCAAAACTTGCTGCTTCATTTATGTTGACTGAAGGCAAAAATGTTGGTTTGATTACTGCGGATACCTATAGAATAGCTGCTGTAGACCAATTGAAAACCTATGCTGAAATTTTGGGTATTCCTATTTCCGTTGCTTATTCAATAGAAGAGATAAGTAATGAGATTGAAAGATATAATGACAAGGATGTAATATTAATTGATACTGCCGGCTGCAGTTACCGGGATAAGCAGAAGTTTGAAGAGCTGAAGAATTTAGTAAGTAAATGTAATGCTGACAGCGTATTTTTAGTTTTAAGCTCAACGGTTAGTTCTAAGAATTGCAGAGATATAATTAAAAATTATGAATTTATACCTAATTATAAATTAATTTTCACAAAGCTTGATGAAACACCTGTATACGGTAATATACTGAATACCAAATGCTATTCGAGTAAAAGCCTGTCCTACATTACCAACGGGCAGAATGTTCCTGATGATATTGAAATAGCAGATATAGAAAGATTGTCAAAAAACTTACTTGGCAATTTAACATGACACTAGTTAAGTTGTTTAGCTTGTATACGGAGGATAACAATGATAGATCAGGCTGAAAAGTTAAGAAAAATAGTTAATAACTTAAAAAATGAGCCGCCGGATAACCAAACCGATCCTCAACAACCTGAAAAGATAACACTTAACAAACGCGCAAAGGTAATTACCATTACCAGTGGTAAGGGCGGTGTAGGTAAAACCAGTGTTACCTCAAACCTTGCCATTGCCTTAAGTCAAAAAGGTTACAGGGTTGTTATAATTGATGCGGATTTAGGTTTATCAAACATAGATGTAGTTTTTGGTATAGTCCCGAAATATACTTTGCTGGATTCTATAAATAGTGAAAAAGGGATCTTGGATATTCTCTGCGATGGACCAAACAATATTAAATTCATCTCAGGCGGCTCGGGAGTACAGGAGTTAATAAACCTGGATAAAAACACTCTTGAAGCTTTTACTGCAAATATGTCTTTGCTTGATCATATTGCGGATTACATACTGATAGATACAGGTGCCGGTCTTAGCGATACTGTAATGAATTTTGTATTGTCGGCTGAAGAAGTACTCCTGGTGGTAACTCCGGAGCCAACTTCAATAACTGATGCATACGCGCTTGTTAAAACGGTAGCGCATACAAAAAAAGACTGTTCGATAAATGTACTTATAAATAGAGCTGAAAGTGAAATAGAGGCTAAAACAGTATATAATAATTTTTCTTCTGTAGCAGAAAGATTTCTTGGAATGAAATTGGAATTTTTGGGGTATTTACCGTTTGATCAATCTTTCATAAAATCTGTTAAGTTGCAGAGACCATATCTGCTTAGCTTCCCAAAGAATTATGCAAGTAGAATGATAAGTGATATAGCTGATGCTCTTACAAAAAAGGAAGTTAGTACAAACAACCCGACACAGGCTGGTATAAAAGGGTTCATTAATAGGTTTGTTGGGTTGTTTAGCAACAAATAAGGTAGTATACTATTATTAAGCGGGGTTATTTTCTTGAGTGCTCTAAATAATTTTAAGGATTTTTCAATAGGAACTAAAATTGAAATGACTGTAGTTGATCCAATTGATGGAAAACTTGATATTGGTTTTGTAAGTCAGTTGGAAGGTATTATTGACGTAAATACACTTAGAATCAGTGCGCCGATTTTTGAAGCAAAGATTTATCCTGTCAGAGTTAACTCACGTATTGAAGGATATATGTTTTGCAAGGCAAATCAGATATTCAGAATTGCAGGAGTTGTAACGGACAGGCTTATAATTGATGATATTGCACTGCTGGATGTATTTGTTACAGAAAATCCTGAGAGGATGCAGAGAAGGCAATTTTATAGATTTGATTGCAAGGTTCCGGTAACTTTTATTGTGCCGGATGGGGAAGAGCCCGAGGTTCATTATGAAATAGACGGATACACTTTGGACATCAGCGGCGGCGGAATATCCGCAGTAACTGACAGGGCACTGGCTGCGGACTTGATTGTCAGTGGAATACTGAAGCTTGATACGTATGAGTTGGAATTTCAGGGAAAAGTGATCAGGTGCAGAAAAGAAATAATACTTGATGAATTGAAGTACATATCGTCTATAGGATTTATAGACCTTGAATATAAAGAACGTGAAAATATAGTCAGCTTTATATTTAATCAGCAGAGAGAACTTTTAAAAAGAGGTCAAAGGTATGATTAAATAATAAAACTCTGTTTTAAGGCGAGATAGTTTTCGTCAAGACAAGGCGGAGGATGGCGCAATAATTGCTTTATTGCAACGAAGTACTGCGAGGCTGTGCTTTTCGACAACGTAGCATTGGCGGAAAATAGCCGCCTTAAAATGGGAAAGTTATTATTTAATCATGCCTAAAGGGGTAGCTAATGAATTTTAAACCAAAAAAAAGTAATCTAATAAAAGTATTAATTGTCGATGACTCTGCTTTTATGAGAAAGGTATTGTCAGATATGATTGACTCTGAGGAGTCACTTACTGTCATCGGTACTGCTACTGACGGTAAAGACGCCCTGGTTAAAATAGAGCAGCTGGACCCGGACGTAATTACTCTTGATGTTGAAATGCCCATAATGGATGGTATCAACTGCCTTAAAGAGATAATGCAGAGATTTCCAAAGCCTGTTATAATGCTCAGCAGTGGGACAGACCATGGTGCCGAGTTGACAATTAAAGCTCTTGATGAGGGTGCAGTTGATTTTATAGCAAAGCCTAAAAATATATTTGATATAAAAAATGATAAAAAGAAAAATGAAATACTTGAAAAAGTTACTATAGCTAAAAATATAAAATTTCAGATTTTTAAGAACAAGTCCAAAGAAAACGAATATAGTCCGACAGTTAAAAACAGCAAGGTACTGAAGTACATAATTGCCATAGGAACTTCAACCGGAGGACCTAAAGCCTTGCAAAGCGTCATTCCGTTTT
The DNA here is from genome assembly GCA_029266335.1 of Eubacterium sp. Lineage (GTDB taxonomy): Bacteria > Bacillota > Clostridia > Acetivibrionales > DSM-1351 > Ruminiclostridium. Next base: position 14,281 of record JAQSXC010000058.1, read on the forward strand.
TACCCGGAGATATACCGGCAGCGGTATTAATAGTACAGCATATGCCGCCGGGTTTTACAAATTCTTTGGCTGAACGGCTTAACAGTAAAAGTGAGTTGATAGTAAAGGAAGCCTCTCATAAAGAGAAGATTTTGGCAGGACATGTATATATTGCACCCGGTGATTCACACCTGCTGATTGAAACTGCTTTAAATGGTGATATAATGATAAATCTTGATAAATCCCCACCGGTGAGTGGGCATAGACCGTCGGTAGATGTTATGATGAATTCACTTTCAGCTACGGGTCTTAAGAACATCATAGGTGTCATTATGACAGGTATGGGGGCCGACGGAAGCATCGGGATTAAAAGGCTTAAGGATATCAATAATAGTTATATTATAGCCCAGGATGAAGAATCAAGCGTAGTTTTTGGAATGCCTAAAATGGCTATTCAGACTGGTGCAGTAGATAAGATAGTATCACTTGATAAAATTTCAGAAGAGATTATTCAATATTTGGGGGTGCGGTAATATGGATATGAGTCAGTATTTACAAATATTTATCGAAGAGGCAAATGAGCATGTTCAAAGTCTTAACCAGTGTCTTTTGCAAATTGAAAAGGACCCTGAGGACAAGGATGTTTTAAACGAAATATTCAGAGTTGCTCATACTATTAAGGGAATGGCAGGTACAATGGGTTTTACCAAGATGACCAAGCTGACCCATGACATGGAGAACGTGCTTCATGCAATACGAAATGATGAAATTAAGGTTACGTCCGCACTGGTAGATGTTTTATTCAAATGTCTTGATGCACTTGAAAACTACGTAAACAGTGTTATTTCTACCGGTGGAGAAGGTGATAAGGAATATAAAACCGTTATTGCCACACTGAATGAAATACTCGAAAATAAGGGAACAGAAGCAGTTCCAGCAAAAAAGAAACCAGTTGAACCGGTTGCGGCAGCAGTGGAAGTAAATGATAAATATGTAACTGCCCAGATGGAACTTGATGAATTTGAGCAGAATACTGTCAATAAAGCAATTGATATGGGAATGAACGCACTTAAGATTACAATTGTCCTGAACAAAGGATGTTTGTTGAAATCTGCCAGAGCTTTTATTCTTTTTCAAACTCTGGAGAGATTCGGTGAAATAATCAAATCTCAGCCTGTGGTACAGGATATTGAAGATGAAAAATTCGACTTTGAATTTACAGTTGTTGTTGTTTCCAAGGATGATGAACAGTTATTTTCAAAAGAGTTGAACTCTATTGCAGAAGTAGATGAAGTTATTATCCGGAAAATAGGCAAGTTTGCAAGCGATGGAGCAGCTGTAGTAGAACAGGAAGTAAAGGCCGAGCAGGAAGTAAAGACTGCTGATGCTGTTGAAGGAGCTGTTTCAAAAGAAGCAGACACCCAGAATAATGAAAAGCAGAGTTCGAACAATGCTCCCAGAAAGACTCAGAGAACTGTAAGAGTTGATATTGACAGACTGGATGTTCTGATGAATCTTGTGGGCGAGTTGATTATTACAAAAACCAGACTGGAAGGAACAGATATTACCTCAAAACCGCAGGAATATCATGAAACCCTGGAATACCTGGAAAGAATTACTACGAACCTGAATGATGCAGTTATGAAGGTCCGAATGGTGCCTGTTGAAACTGTATTTAACAGATTCCCGAGAATGATCAGAGATATTGCAAAGGATCTGGGCAAGGAAATCGAATTGGTTATGTCAGGTGAGGAAACAGAACTGGATAGAACCGTTATTGATGAAATCGGAGATCCATTGATTCACCTGCTTAGAAATTCCTGTGACCACGGACTTGAATCTGTTGAGAAAAGAAAACAGCTAGGAAAGTCCGAGGTAGGAAGAATAAACCTGACTGCTTATCAGTCGGGTAACAATGTAATTATTGAAGTTGGAGACGATGGTGCTGGCTTAAATATTGATAAAATCAAGGCTAAAGCTATAGAGAACGGAATAGTTACCAGAGAAGCGGCAAATTCATTGTCCCAGCAGGAAGCTATCGAATTGCTGTTCAGACCAAGCTTTAGTACAGCTGACAAGATTACCGGACTTTCGGGAAGAGGCGTTGGCCTGGATGTGGTTAAGACCAAAATTGAACAGCTTGGAGGAACGGTAGAGGTTGAGACCCAAAGTGGCAAAGGAAGTAAGTTCCTTATAAAACTGCCTCTTACACTGGCTATTTATCAGGCCCTGCTTGTAAATGTAGGAAGCGAGAAGTATGCAATTCCTCTGGGATCCATCTATCAGATATATGAATGGCAGTCAGACGATGTTAAGACTGTTCAGGGTCAGGAAGTAATACTTCTGAGAAATATGGTAGTGCCTATAACAAGATTGGCTGATTCCCTTGAAGTTCCTGATAGCAATACAAAGACACAGAAAAAGCTGAAGATAGTTATAGTCAGAAAAGGAGAGAAGTTAACAGGTCTTATCGTTGACAGTGTAATAGGACAGCAGGAAATAGTTATCAAATCTCTTGGCAAAATGTTGACAGGCATCAAGTATCTGGCGGGAGCTACCATACTTGGTGACGGTAATGTAGCACTTATAATTGATGTTAATTCTATTACATAAGGGGGGAATAAATATGACAGAAGCACAGGTAAATGATTTCGATATAAGACAATTTATCGTATTCAGTCTTGGAGATGAACGCTTTGGTATAGATTCATTAAAGATAACCACAATTGACAGAATGAAAACTATTACGAGAGTACCAAAAACTCCGGACTATATTAAAGGAGTAATTAACTTAAGAGGTGACATCATTCCTGTTATGGATTTGAGGGCAAAGTTTAATTTGCCGGCTGTTGAAGAGACTGAGGAAACTCGTATTATTATCCTGAAATTGGAGGAAATATCAATTGGAGTTATCGTTGATCAGGTTCTTCAAACAATCCAACTGGGCGGAGATGATATAGAGAATGCATCAAGTTTGATAAACAGTGCTGCTTCTGAATATATTTTCGGTATTGGCAAGGTTGGTGGTGAAATCGTAACATTAATAAACTTTGAAAAATTAGTTAAGCTTTGATTTTAAAATAATAAATATTGAGGTAAAAGCAATGACGATTAGTTTTGATGAGTTAAATAATATCCAGATGGATGTACTGAAAGAAATAGGAAACATTGGTGCCGGAAATGCAGTAACTTCTTTAGCTAAAATGATTGATAAAAAGGTAGATATGGCGGTGCCTAAGGTTAAAATTCTCGGCTTTGACAAAGTAAGCCAGATTTTAGGCGGAGAAGAAATGATTGTGGTTGGAATACTGCTTAGTGTTACAGGTGATATGACCGGTATTATGATGTTTGTGCTGGATACCTACGCAGCAAGACAATTAGTAAATATTCTTCTGGGTAATCAGGAAACCCAGAGTCTGGAGTTTGATGAACTTGAATTATCTGCGCTGAAAGAAATTGGTAATATTTTAACAGCATCATACCTGAATGCACTTGCAGGTTTGACAAATCTTAAAATATTGCCGTCGGTTCCCCAATTGGCTATTGACATGGCTGGTGCTATTTTGAGCGTTCCTGCCATAGAGTTTGGTAAAGTTGGAGACTCTGTTTTATATATCGAAACTGAATTTAGTGAAGGCATTACAAAAGTATTCGGAGACTTTCTTTTAATACCTGATGTTGATTCTTATGAGGTATTATTAAAAGCATTGGGAGTTATAGAATAATGAATATAGAGATTGTAAAGGTTGGTATGGCTGATTTAAACTCAGCTCAACATCCTTGTATGATAACAACACTGGGGTTAGGCTCCTGTGTAGGCGTTGCATTGTATGATTCTACTACAAAAATTGTTGGCTTGGCACATGTTATGCTTCCAAGTAGTGAACAAGCCAAAAATAATAGTAATCTTGCAAAATTTGCCGATACTGCTATTGTTCAACTTGTTGGAGATATGATTAAATTAGGTGCTCGAAAGGAAAGAATAACTGCCAAACTGGCCGGCGGAGCTCAGATGTTTACATTTAGCCAGGGATCTGACCTGATGAGGATTGGATATAGAAATGTAGTTGCTTCCAAAGAAAAATTGAAAGAGTTAAAGATACCTATAATTTCAGAGGATACCGGAGGTAATTACGGTCGGACAATTGAAATTTATTCTGAAGATGGTAGGCTTATGATTAAGACTATAGGCTCAGGGATTAAACAGCTATAGTGTGATATAATAAATTTTAACAAAAGAAAAGAATGTAGATATTCTTTACTAGGCCAGTAAATGGTTTTCTTTCAGCCCTTAATGGCAAAAATGAGAGGTAAGAATGGAGACAATTATGAAAATTCCGTTTCTTTTAGCAATGATGGCATCTTTAGTGACAGGGGTTATAAGTATCAGTGGAAATGCCAGTACAAATCAAACTTGTATAAGAATGATCGTAGCATTGGTAGGTTTTTACATAGTGGGTTTGATTGTTAGTGCTACTCTGTCCGGCATTGTTGAAGAACAAAATAAGCAAAAACTTGAAGCTGAGAGAGAAAGGCAACTTGAACAGATTAAACTTGAGCTGGAAAAGGCAGGTAAACTGAAGAATGATCAGCATTTAGGTACTAATCTTGATTTGGTTGCAGACAGCAATATTGATGACGGTTTTTCTCCACTAGATTTATCACAAGCCATTAGAACAAAAGTTAACGAATAGACATTTTGGTGATATATATAGTAAAAGTGATGGGGGATTTACATGCATAGTGTAAACAGCATTAATCAGCTTTGGAAACAATATAACGAAAATAAAGATCCTGCTGCAAAAGAAAAGCTTATAGCTCATTATGCTTACCTGATAAAATATGTAGCCGGAAGATTAAGTATCTACTTTGGTTCAAATGTAGAATTTGATGATTTGGTAGGTTATGGGGCGTTTGGCCTTATAGATGCACTTGAAAAATTTGACGTTACAAAAGGTGCAAAATTTGAGACCTATGCCTCCTTGAGAATAAGGGGATCTATAATAGACAGTATAAGAGATTTGGATTGGGTACCAAGATCTTTAAGACAAAAAAATAAAGAACTTGAAAGGGTTTACGCAGAGATAGAAAATGAAGTAGGTCACTCAGCTACTGATAAAGAAGTTGCAGAAAAGCTTGGATTAAGTATGGACGACTTTTATAGGCTTCTGAATGATGTAAATGTTTCCTCCATGATGTCATTGGAAGAGTTTATGGAGCAAAATTACGAAAGAGGTCTTGAATTAGTCAGTGAGAATACTGAGGACAAGCCGGAGGCATCACTGGAATTCAGTGAAATTAAGGAGCTACTGGCCGATTCTATAAATAAATTACCAGATAAAGAGAGAGCGGTAATAACATTTTATTATTTCGAAGAACTTACTTTGAAAGAAATAAGTGCCATAATGAATGTAACTGAATCAAGAATATCACAGTTGCATACAAAAGCACTTTTAAGGATGAGAGGCAAATTGTTCAGACACAAAATAATGCTTGAATCTTAAAGGAGAATTTATGGCAAATCAAAATGAGCAAAGGGTTTTAGTCACTGTATTGCCTGATGAGTTAAAGGCTTTTGTTACACTGTATCCCGGTGAGAATAATTCCCCGGTTAGTAAGGATGAAATAATTACCGCCCTTAAAAATCAGAAAGTTACATATGGTATTAGAGAAGATGTTATTAATTACTATAGCGAACATCCTATATATAACGAAGAGTTCTGTATTGCCGAAGGGGTACCAGCCCAAAATGGTAAAAATGGTACGGTAATTTATCATTTTGATACATCAGTTGATAAAACACCTACAATTTTAGATGATGGTAGGATAAATTACAGAGAACTGAATTTAATTCAGTCAGTCGCACAGGGACAGCTGCTTTGTTCACTGGTGCCTCCTGTTGCCGGAGCTCAGGGAATTACTGTAAAAGGAAAGGTAATTCCTGCTATAAACGGAAGACCAGCAGTTTTGCCAAGGGGTAAGAATGTTCATTCATCCCAAGATGGACAAAATTTATATGCATCTACCGACGGAGAAGTTGAATATCTGGATGCGTCAAAAGTAAGCGTATACACTAATCATGAAATACCCGCAGATGTTGATAATTCCACAGGAAATGTAAATTTTGTCGGAAGTGTCATAATCAAGGGTAATGTTTTATCCGGTTTTAGTGTTGAAGCAGGTGGTAATGTTGAAGTTTATGGTGTAGTCGAAGGAGCTACCATCAAAGCCGGCGGTAATATTATCCTGAGAAGAGGAATTCAGGGTATGGGTAAAGGTACCCTTATAGCCGGAGGAGATATAGTTTCCAGATATATTGAGTATTGTAATGTTGAGGCAAACAATAATATTCAGTCAGAAGCTGTAATGCACAGTAATATAAAGTGCGGAAACAAACTTGAGCTGACAGGAAGAAAAGGCTTGCTGGTAGGTGGTACCTGCAAAGTCGGCAAAATCATTGTTGCTAAGGTTATAGGTTCTCATATGGCTACAGTAACCGATTTGGAGGTAGGAACCGATCCGACAGTCAGAGAACGGTATAAGCAGATCAAAGAAGAGATTTCTTCCGGTGAATCCGATATTAAAAAAGCCGATCAGGCTATTGCCATATTAAAGAAGCTTGAAGGTATGGGAGCATTAACTCCTGATAAACAAGAAATATTAACCAAAAGTGTGCGAACCAAGATTTACCTGTCCTCAAGCCTTGAAGAATTAAAAAAGGAAATTGCAATTTTGGATGAAAAGTTGCAGCAGGAAGGCAGCGGAAAAATTCGTTCATTAAATGTAATTTATCCCGGTGTTAAGGTTACTATCGGCAGTTCCATGATGTATGTAAAAGAGCCTTTACAGTACTGCACTCTATACAGGGATGGCGCAGATATCAGAGTCGGTGCTATAGATAAATAATTTATCAGACAAGTAAGTTTAGGGGGCGTTAATATGTCGATTAAACCCATGGATTTTCAGGTTATGTATCCAAAGACTTCTGAATTATCCAAGACGTATAATGATGAGGCCAACAAAAATCAGGCAGTTCACCAACAACAGGCAGAGTCAAATCGTCAAAAAATTGATCAAAACCTGAAGCAGGTGGTGGGCAGAGAAAATGTTCAACATGGCCGGGTGAATGAAAAACAGGCTAAAGACAATAATAAGCAGAATGACAAAAAAAAGAAGCAGAAAAATAATGAAAACCCGTCGACAATCGATATAAGGATATAGCATTATTTGAGGTGAATATGGAAGCATTTTATGTCAGTATTATTTTTTTAGGGGTTTTACTTGTTATTGGGTCCCTGTTTTTTATTGCAATGGATAAGGTGAATGGGAAAGATTTCTTCAAGGAATTTGACAGAAAAAAAGAAGAAATGTTCAATTTAATTCAGGATTCTGAAGAAATGGTTCAGGAATTGAACAGACTTTCCGATTATGTTGTAAATGTTATCTCTGATAAGAATCAGGAGTTTTTTGAAAAAGTAAAAAAGTCTGAAACTGCTAATAAAGCCTATAACCCTTACCAGGCCAGTATGGCAATGAGCAAAGTACCGAGGCCTGTTGAAAGAGTCAAAGCTGCTGACATTGAAAATAATGCTGCTGAAATTAGTGGCAGTGACAATGAAGACACCCTTATACCTGCAATAAAGGAATCAGCTTCACAGAATGCCGGTGAAGATAATGTACAGAAGATTGCAGCTCGGCAAAAGGAAGTATCCAAACAAAAGAATGCATCTCGGCAAAAGGAAGTATCCAAACAAAAGGATGCGTTTCGGCAGAAGGATATATCTGAACAAAAGGATACATCTCAGCAAAGGGATATATCCGAACAAAAGGATGCAGCTCAGCAAAGGGATATATCCGAACAAAAGGATGCAGCTCAGCAAAGGGATATATCC
>JAQSXC010000271.1 GCA_029266335.1 Eubacterium sp.
AGTGTCTTATGTTTAATGCATTAGTGTCTGATGTTTAATACATTAATGTTTTATGTTTAATACATTCTGATGTTTGAATGTTTTTTATCCTCTTACCCATTCCGTATAGACACATCTTACACATAAGAGTAAAATAAGGTTACCGAGGGTTCTTAAAACAATAACCTCCCAATTTTGTAGCGGTTATTTTTCGATATTGCTGTGTTGTCGTCAGTCGGAATAAAGCAATTATTCCTCTTTCCTCTGCCTTGCACTATTAAAAATTCCTCGCTTCAAAATTATGTCTTATTGTTTTAAGAACCCTAAGCTGGGACATTATCCCGGCTATTATTTTAACGTAGGTAATTTTATATTTTTTGGCATGGACGGGAAAAACGAATTTTCTTGCTGACTATTCATTTCAATAGATAAATGGCAATATGCAAAAGCTGTAAAAGCTTGTCATGAAGCAACATAACACACATGAATCTTTTAATTACTATTAACCGCGTGTACCGTGCAAAAAGTTCCGGTCACGTAACAGGAGGTTATTATGAGAAGTGATATCGTAAAAAAGGGTATTGAGAGAGCACCCCACAGAGCGCTTTTTAAAGCAATGGGATACACCGATGAAGAGCTGGAAAGACCACTTATAGGAGTCTGTAATTCACAAAATGAGATAATTCCGGGTCATATACATCTGGATAAAATAACCGAGGCTGTTAAAGCAGGTATAAGAATGGCCGGAGGTACACCGATAGAGTTTGGAGCAATCGGAGTATGCGACGGTATAGCAATGGGACACACGGGGATGAAGTATTCACTGGCAACCAGGGAACTGATAGCTGATTCCTGTGAAGCAATGGGCAAGGCTCACAGCTTCGATGGTATGGTATTTATTCCGAACTGTGACAAGATTGTTCCGGGTATGCTCATGGCAGCCGCAAGAATAAATGTTCCTTCTGTGGTTGTAAGCGGAGGACCAATGTTATCTCTTAACAAAGACGGTGTGCAGCTTGACCTGAATACAATGTTTGAGGCAGTAGGAGCCTTCAAGGCAGGAAAGATAACGCAGGAAGAAGTCGATGACTTTGAAAACAATGCATGTCCCGGCTGTGGTTCATGCTCGGGAATGTTTACTGCAAACTCAATGAACTGCCTGACAGAGGTGCTGGGGCTGGGATTGACAGGAAACGGCACAATTCCTGCGGTATACGCAGAGCGAATAAGGCTGGCCAAACATGTTGGCATGAAGATAATGGAGCTGGTGGAAAAGGATATCAAACCTTCTGATATTCTGACAGAAAAAGCATTTGAAAATGCATTGACAGTTGATATGGCATTGGGATGTTCTACAAATTCAGTTCTTCACCTGCCTGCTATAGCAAATGAAATCGGAATGCAGATCGATCTGGACATAATCAACAAGATCAGTGCCAGTACACCAAATCTATGCAAACTTGCACCGGCCGGTGGCTACCACATTCAGGATCTTTATGCAGCCGGCGGAGTTCAGGCTGTTATGAAGGAGTTATCCAAAAAAGGATTGCTTCATTTGGATTTAATAACTGTCACAGGCAAAACTGTAGGAGAGAACATTAAGGATGCAAAAGTTAAAGACTACAATGTAATTAAGAATATAGATACACCATACAGCCAGACCGGAGGAATAGCAGTACTCAGAGGGAATATCGCACCTGACGGGGCTGTAGTAAAGAAATCTGCTGTTGCCGATTCGATGCTGAAGCATAAAGGTCCTGCAAGAGTGTTTGACAGTGAAGATGAAGCTATCAAATCAATCTATGAAGGTAAAATTATCAAAGGGGATGTTGTCATCATCCGATATGAAGGACCAAAGGGCGGACCAGGTATGAGAGAAATGCTTGGACCGACTTCTGCAATCGCAGGTATGGGCTTGGACAGCTGTGTTGCACTGATCACGGATGGTAGATTCTCCGGTGCCTCCAGAGGAGCTTCCATAGGCCATGTTTCACCTGAAGCAATGGAAGGCGGCCCTATAGCGCTTATCCAGGAGGGTGATATTGTTGATATAGACATCCCTGCAGGGAGGCTCAATATTGAGTGCAGCCAGGAAGAACTGGAAAGACGTAAAGCCTTGTGGAGTGCACCTGTACCGAAGATAACAACAGGTTATCTGGGAAGATATGCAAGACTTGTTACCTCTGCAAGTACCGGAGCGGTTCTGAAATAGTTAGGAGTCCCCAGAACTCCATGCAAACAGGCGAATTTGCTGGCCAGTTGGAAATAGGCATTAGCAATTAAGGGACAGCAGGTTTTCTTGGCGTATAGGAATTTATATATTTTTAACATGGTTCAAGTAGTGGGAGATAACTGGAGTTGAACTAATACACCAGAAAATCCTAATTAAATAAATACCTATACGCGGGGTTTGAAAAGGGGAATCCCCTTTCCGGTTTAGAGGGGGTGCTCAGGAGCTTTAGCTCCGTCGAAGGGGGAAGTAGTCCCCCCTAGCGAACAAGAAAATTTGCTCGCTATGCTATTAGAAATGAGCACTAAGACAATTGCGCGTAGCGAGTTTTCTTGATAAAAGGAGTGATTAAATGAAGTTGATTGGTGCAGATGTTATTATAGAGTGTTTAAAGGAGCAGGGGGTTGACACCGTATTCGGATATCCGGGTGGTCAGGCCATAATCATATATGATGCTTTATATAGGGCAAAAAATGAAATTAAACATATACTTACCTCCCATGAACAGGGAGCCTCACACGCAGCAGACGGCTATGCCCGTGCTACCGGAAAGGTAGGGGTTTGCATAGCAACCTCGGGTCCCGGTGCTACAAATCTGGTCACAGGTATAGCAACTGCCTACATGGATTCAGTTCCCATGGTTGCTATAACGGGTCAGGTGCCAACCGGCCTGCTGGGGAAGGATTCCTTTCAGGAGGTGGACATTACAGGCATAACCATGCCCATTACCAAACACAATTTTATTGTCAAGGATGTTACAAAACTTGCTGATACCATAAGGAAGGCCTTTGCCATTGCAAGAGAAGGCAGACCGGGGCCGGTGCTTGTTGACGTATGTAAGGATGTTACTGCAACTGAGGTTGAATATACACCGAAGAAGCCAGAAAAAAGTGACTATATTTCAAACAAATATTATGATATCGGTACTGAAGAGATAGAAGCAGCAATCAATGCCATAAACAGCGCTTCCAGGCCGGTAATACTGGCCGGTGCCGGTGTGGGTATAGCGGGGGCTGAAAAAGAAGTCAGAGAGCTTTCCGAGCTGGCTGATATTCCTGTAAGCACATCTCTTATGGGTATGGGGACTTTTCCCGGAACCCACCCGCTTTTCATGGGAATGGTGGGAATGCACGGAACCAAAACCTCAAATTATGCGGTTCACAATTGCGATTTGTTTATTGCTATAGGAAACCGTTTCAGCGACAGAATTGTCAGCAAGGTAAGCAGCTTTGCTCCTGAGGCTAAAATCATGCATATTGATGTAGATTCTGCAGAAGTAGGTAAAAATATTTCTGTGGACTATCCTTTGGTGGGCGATATCGGTTTTATACTTCAAACACTGCTGAAGGGTATAAATTCTAGGAAAAATGTTGATTGGATTAATAAAATAAACAGCTGGAAAGAAAAATATCCGCTTAGATATAATAAGTCCCTGGAGATTGTACGGCCTCAGTATATCATGGAACGTTTATATGAACTTACCGGCGGAGATGCGGTTATTACAACCGAAGTAGGGCAGCACCAGATGTGGGCGGCTCAATATTATAAGTACACCAGGTTCAGACAATTTGTCTCCTCCGGCGGGCTGGGTACCATGGGCTATGGACTTGGAGCCTGTATTGGAGCACAGCTTGGCAGGCCTGACAAAAAGGTAATCAATATCGCCGGTGACGGAAGCTTCAGAATGAACCTGAACGAGCTTGCGACTGCTGTTGAATATAAACTGCCTGTAATTATTGCTCTCTTTAACAACAGAGCCCTGGGTATGGTGAGGCAGTGGCAGGAATTGTTCTATGACAGCCGGTTCAGTCAGACCTCCATAGACAGAGGCACAAACTTTAAAGCTTTAGCTGAAGCCTTTGGGGCAAAGGGTATAAATGTTACGCGCCCGGACCAGGTAGACGGGGCAATAAAGGAAGCTCTGGCCGAAACAGATACACCTGTATTGATTAATTTTGAGATCGACAAGGATGACAAGGTATTCCCAATTGTGCCTCCGGGTGCTGGCCTCAATGAGGTTGTAGATTGTTAAGACAGTTAAACAGTGGATAATAAATCAAAGCCTCGCATTTGCGAGGCTTTTTATAGTATTTTCATATTTAAATTTTAAATTAAAAATATTAACAGCTGGCTTCTGCCGGGTACGATTGTCACCACTTAACTATATCACTGAGTTTTAAGTTCTTGTCCTTGTCAGGTTTGACAGTATAGCACCAGCTGTATTTTTTGTTTACATAGTCTTTTCCGGTATATTTGACAGCAATTTCTTCAGTAATGTAAACCCTGTACAGTTGGGAGTCATAAGCCTTATCAATTGCATAGATCTCAAACTT
>JAQSXC010000272.1 GCA_029266335.1 Eubacterium sp.
CTCATGGGCAATCCCAAAGGATGCGGAAAAACCAGCAGATGGAAGAAAAAAGAGGATGGATATGAGAGGGAAAAATGAAAAATAGAGTTTTAATCATAGACGATGACAAAGAGCTTTGCGCTCTTATGAAAAAATGTATCGAGCAAGAGAATTTATCTGCTATTATTGCACATGGCGGCGTAGAGGGGCTGCATCTGGCTGAGGAAATCAAAAATAGCAGCTCTCTTTCTCTTGTAATTTTGGACGTAATGATGCCGGATATAGACGGTTTTCAAGTTCTGGAAAAAATTAGAAAAACAAGTAATATACCGGTGCTTATGCTCACCGCTAAAAGTGATGAGGAAGATAAAGTTTCCGGGCTTCGGCTTGGTGCAGATGATTATTTAACAAAACCGTTCAGCATTAACGAGCTGATGGCTCGTGTCAATTCCCTTATCCGACGCTATACCACCTTAAACCCTACGACAGAAATAGATTCGGAGTGTATCGAGCTAAGAGGAATGGTGATTGATAAAACAAACCGCATTGTCAGTATAAATGATCATGTGGTAGAGCTTACAGGAAAGGAATTTGACCTACTTTTCTTTCTGGCAACAAATAAAGGACGTGTATTTACCAAAAAACAGATCTATACGCAAGTATGGGAAGAAGAATATGCTTTTGACGATAATAACATTATGTCTTTCATTAGCAAATTGCGAAAAAAGATTGAACCAGACCCCGACTGTCCATTTTATATTTTAACGATCCGGGGTGTAGGCTATCGCTTTAATAAGGAGGCGTGACATAAATATGAATGCTTATCTACTTTTTGCGTTGGTTCTTACCCTACTTATTATAGCGTACCTTGTTTCTGTTTTGCGGCGAGTCCGAACGCAGCTTGCACTGATAAAAGATGTTTTAGAAGATATAAAAAACGGAAATCTTAATCGACGCATTTTAGCAGGCGAGAACGATATGACAAGGCAAATTTGTTATGGCATTAACGAAATTGCAATCAACTACCAATCACGGTTTATTCAGCAAAAACAATCAGAGCAGGCATACAAACGGCTCATGACAAGTCTTTCCCATGATGTGAAAACACCGCTTGCTTCACTGGTTGGTTATTTGGAAGCAATCGAAAGTAACATTGTTGTAGGAGAAGAAAAGGACGAATATATCCATGTTGCATCCAACAAAGCCCATCACTTAAAGCATTTTGTAGAAATTCTGTTTGAATGGGTTAAATTAGATTCCGGAGAACAGGTTTTTCATTTTGAGCTTATTGATATAAATGAGTTATCCCGTAATATTATAGCGGATTGGGTTCCTATTTTAGAAAACAGCCATTTTGAATATGAATTTGATATACCTGAAACAGAGTATTCCATGCACATAGACGCAAACTCATATACCCGTATTCTGAATAATCTGTTACAGAATATTATTATCCACAGTGAGGGTGATAATATGGCGCTGCATATTTTTGAGAATGAACAGCAAGCCAAAATTGTAATAACAGACAACGGCAAAGGAATATCCCCCGATGATCTTCCTCATATCTTTGAGCGAATGTATCAGTGCGATAACTCAAGATCTGCCAAAGGAAACGGGCTTGGGCTTTCTATTTCCAAAGAGCTTGTCAGCACCCACAAAGGGACGATTACAGCGGCCAGCATTTCCGGCTCTGGAGCTACATTCACAATTTTATTGCCAAAAGCCCTGTGACAGCACAGGGCTTTCTAGTTGCTAAAACAAGATAAAAACAAGGTTACGGCAAGGTTTTGGCAAGGTTCATGTTTTATACTTTTAATTGTGATTGTTTCTGCCATTATATTGGTTATCACATTGTGAAAGCACAGTTATTGAAAGTGAGGAAATTCTATATGAGTGAGTTTGTGATTGAAACGAAACAACTGACAAAAGTTTACGGAGATCAGACAGCCGTCAGCTCAGTCAATCTCCATGTAAAAAAAGGCCAAATTTACGGACTTTTAGGACGAAATGGAGCCGGAAAAACCACGATTATGAAAATGATTTTAGGGTTGGCTTCCATCACTAACGGCGAGGTAGATGTATTCGGAAAGAATATCAAAGGCCGGGAAAAGCGGGTATATCCCCGTATCGGTGCTATTATCGAAACACCGGGATTTTATCCAAATTTGACAGGAACGGAAAACTTGGAGATTTTTGCGAAGCTGCGCGGTACAGCCGCCCCCCACGCAGTTGAAACTGCATTGAAAGTAGTAGGATTACCTTATAAAGACAAAAAACTGTTTAGTAAGTATTCCCTCGGAATGAAGCAGCGTCTTGGTATTGCCAATGCTATTTTGCATGACCCGGAACTGCTGATTTTGGATGAACCGACTAACGGTCTTGACCCCATCGGCATTGCGGAAGTAAGAGATTTTATTAAGAATTTGAGCATTGAGCACGGAAAGACAATTCTTATTTCCAGTCATATTCTTTCTGAAATCTCATTATTGGCTGATGATATTGGAATCATTGACCACGGTACTCTGCTGGAAGAAAACAGCATGGAGGAACTAAAACGGAAAAACGGAAGGTATATTCTGCTGCAGGTTTCTGATGTTTCTAAAGCTACCCTGATTATGGAACGCCAATTCGGTTTGAAAAACTATTCTGTTCAAGACGACCATACTTTACGGCTTTATGACACTGGTCTGGATATGGGTGAAATCAATAAAGCCCTTGTAATACAGGATATAACTGTTATCAGCTCTCAGCTTTGTAATGATACCTTAGAGGACTATTTTAAAAAAATTACAGGAGGAGAAGGCATTGCTTAAACTAATTCAAACAGAATTTCTTAAATTGCGCCGCAGAAAACTTATCTGGATCATGATGTTAGCTGCCTTCGTTATGCCGTTTTTCGCACTCTTATATTTCCACTATTTCGGGAAAACAGGTGTTGAACCGATACAGTTCTATAAATGGTCTGCGTTCGGGTTCACATTTTTGATTATCTTGCCTTTCGTTTTGGGAATGCTTTGCACCATACTGATGCATGACGAAAATCAGAACGATATGCTCAAGCAACTTTGGATTGTGCCTATCAGTAAAATGGGATATTTTTCCAGTAAATTCTTTATCGTTTTGCTCTACTCCATTTGTTTCATGCTGATTACAGCCGTTGCTTCTGTACTGTTCAGCGTACTTCCCGGATATGTCGCATTTGAATGGGAAAGCGTACTGTTTCTGATGAAAAAGTGTTTGGAGATTGGTTTTATTACTGCCTTTGCCATGCTGCCGATTTTGGCCATATCGGCATCGCAAAAGGGATATATTCTTCCGGTTTGCATTACCTTGATTTATAGTTTTCTCGGAGTTTTCATCATGTCAGTAAATATGTATCTGCACCCTTTATCCAGTATGTCAGTCATAATCGCAAGGAATGGAGATATTCCGGGCATTGTATTTACACAAGCGGTTAATGTTCCATTGGCATTCCTCTGCATTTGTGTTTGGGATATCGCCGCAGTATTCCTTGCAAATATCACATTGGGGAGAAGAAAGTGAGGTGAAAGAATGCGGACATTACTTTGGGCGGAACGTCAAAAGCTTCGCCGTTCAAATATTGTTTGGCTTGCCGTTTTCGCAACCGTTATGGTAGCGCTCATTGTTTTTATAGGGGGAAAGAATGCGGATTATGGTTCCCAGTATATAGATGATGCAGGCTGGTATATGACTATGGTTCAACCGTGGGCAACACTGCTTGTTCTTCCGGCAGTCATTGCACTTTTGGGCAGTTATATGATTTGTCGGGAAGAAGAGGATGATACGATAAAATCTCTGCGGCTTATTCCCATAAATGAGGTAAAATTAACCACCGCAAAGATGATTATTACTTTCATGTTCAGCGTACTGATTTACTTGCTGCTCTTTGCTATCACATTTTTGGTTGAGGCCATGTTGCATTTTTCTGATTTGTCGGCAGAAATGGTTTTAGGCTTTCTGAAAGCCTATTTTCTTGACGGCGTAGGCGTATTCCTTGCAATCTCGCCTATTGTTGCTTTGGTAGCACATATGAAAAAGAGCTATTGGCTTGCACTGGTAATTACTGAAATGTTCTCTTTTGCCGGGACATTTATGAGTATGTCGAACACCTTAAAAACTTTCTATCCTATTACGGCGATATTTGGTGTTTCTGGCTACTATGACACATCAACAAGTCAAGTAATACTTAGTTGCATTAGCCTACTGCTTTGTGGCTGCCTTTCTGCCTTTATACTGCAGGGGATAAAGCATAGTGAAGAAAGTTGAAACTGGTCATCTCAAAATGAAGAAAATAAAGAAATTGATTATACTGATTATATTTGTGATGCTCTTTGGTATGCTGCACTGCTATACCGAGTGGTGGTATTGCCAAATACTTTGATGTAAACCCCAAAGTGATACGGTTACTCTGGGTGGTATTTTTTGCAGTATACGGAAGCGGGCTTGTGGCCTATATTCTGTTTTCAATTTTTGTACCCAAAGAGTCATAAAATTAGGATTAGAAACAACTTATCTGTTGTACACGGCATATATAGTGATTA
>JAQSXC010000059.1 GCA_029266335.1 Eubacterium sp.
CATACATTTGGAAACAATGAAATAAAAGATTTACTCTCACAAAAAAAAGCTGCTATGGCAGTAACCTGGTCGGGGCAGCTGGGTGTTGTGAACAGGGAATTTGAGGATGTGGAAGACCTGGGCTTTTCCACTTTTGACACGGCATGGAATGTTACATGGTCTTTTGGTATTGCTAGGACCAGTAAAAATAAAGAAAAGGCAAAGGAGTTCTTAAGTTATTTGCGTTCCAAACAGGTAGACAGTCTTGTGGGTTCCTATTGCGGTGCACCTGTCAGAAAGAGCAATTATGTTGAAGGAATGGATAAGCAGCCCTGGTATAAGGTTCAGCTTGAAATGATAGAAAAATATGCCAGTCCATTTATGGAAACAGATCAGGCACAGGTTAAAAACAGTATTCTATATGAAGAACTATATCAGGCCTTTATTGGAGAAAAAGAAGCTGCCTGTGCTCTTAGTGATGCCAAAGACAGAATTAAGGTTCTTGAGGAAAGGAGTCCATTATGAAAGTCATTGTAATCGGCGGAGTGGCTGCCGGAATGTCGGCAGCTTCCAAAATTAAAAGGTTGGATAAAGATGCGGAAGTAGTAGTTTATGAAAAAGGTGATTTTTTATCCTATGGCGCATGTGGACTTCCATATTATGTGGGAGGCTTTAATGACGATTACACCAGAATGATTGCGAGAACGAAAGAGCAGTTTGCCGGTATGGGAATAATAGCTCATACCAATTGCGAAGTAGTAAAGCTGGTGCCCGAGGAGAAAAAGGTACTGGTCAGAAATCATTCCACAGGCGACACTTTTATAGATACCTATGACAGGCTGATGATCGGCACTGGTGCCGTTGCTGTTAAACCTCCTATTCCGGGAATAGACTTATATGGTGTATACCAGCTAAAAACCCTGGAGGACGGCATATGGCTTAAAAACTTTACACAAAATGAACATATCAATAATGTGGTTATTGTAGGAGGGGGATACATCGGTATAGAAACTGCCGATGCTTTTCTGAATATTGGTAAAAATGTAACAGTTATTGAATTTGCTAATAGAATTCTAATGCCTTTTGACGAGGAAATAGCAAAGCTTGCCGAAGAAGAACTTGTAAATCACGGAGTAAACCTGAAAACCGGTGAAAGGGTGGTCAGCCTCAAAGGAGCAGACAGGGTGGAAACCGTTGTAACTGACAAAGGGGAGTATAAAGCAGACCTTGTTATCCTGGCTATAGGTGTAAGACCTTCAACAGGCTTCCTGAATGGTACAGGAATTCACCTGGCGCCAAATGGAGCTATAGTTGTTGACAGAGAAATGAGAACCTCGCTTCCCGATGTGTGGGCGGCAGGAGATTGTGCTCTGGTTTATAACAAACTAATGAAGGAAAATGTTTTCCTGCCTCTGGGTACAGTAGCAAACAAATGCGGCCGTATTGCAGGGGATAATATTGCAGGGGCACATCAGAAGTATGTGGGGGCTTTGGGCTCAGCCGCAATTAAAGTGTGCAATATGGAGCTGGGGAGAACCGGTCTTTCGGAACACGATGCCAAAAGGTTGAAATTCAAATATAAAACAGTAATTGTCAATGCTTATGATCATCCGGGGTATTACCCGGGTCAAACCCCTATAACCATCAAATTGATATATGAAGCAGGAACGAAAAAACTTCTGGGAGCTCATTCTGCGGGCCAAAAAGGAGCAGTCCTGCGTATTGACTGCTTTGCAACTGCCATCCATAACAACATGACAACCGATGAACTGGGAATGTTGGATTTAGTGTATGCACCACCTTTTGCAGGTGTATGGGATGCCATTCATATTGCGTGCAATGCTGCAAAATAGCATAAGGAATGATTAAATAATAAAACCCGATTCTTGAGCGAAAAATAACCGCTCAAGAAATGGAAAGTTATTAATCATTCCTAAATATAGAATTGTTAATACACGGAAGGGATACATGCCTGCCAATAACAAAAAGGGGGTATATTAGTGAGTAAATTAATTACAATTGAAGATGCAATGGGCTTAATAAATGACGGAGATATTTTAGGCATTGGCGGAAATGTACTCCATAGGGCTCCCATGGCTTTAGTCAGAGAAATAGTAAGGACCCGGAAAAAAAAGCTAAAGGCAGTTAAAACTGCCGGAGCCATGGATGTGGACATGCTTTGTTTCGGGGAATGCCTGGAAAGCGTGGATGCAGGCTTTGTCAGCTACGAAAGTGAGTTTTCTCTGGCAAATCATTATAGAAAAGCGGTTCAGGATGGCAGAGTAAAAGGAAATGAACATGCATGCTATACGGTTATGTGCGCTTTAAGGGCTTCTGCCTGCGGGGTTCCTTTCATGCCTGTAAGAGGGCTGGTAGAGGGAGACCTTATAGAGGTAAATGATTATTTTACCAGAATAGACAATCCTTTTGGCAGTGAAAAGGTTACAGTAGTAAGAGCAATAACTCCTGATGTAACTATAATTCACGTACAGGAAGCAGATGATCAGGGTAATGTCAGAATTCAGGGACCGGCATTTGATGATATATTACTGGCAAAAGCATCAAAAAAGGTGATTGTATCTGCCGAAAAAATTATTTCCAGAACCAGCTTCCTGCAAACCGAAGATAAAGCGGATATCCCCCACTTTATGGTATCTGCGGTAGTGCATATACCGGAAGGAGCAAATCCGTGCTCTTGTGCCGGACATTATGATATTGACCGGAAATCCATAGATAGCTTTAAACAACTGAAGGATATATCAGGATTAACCGATTACTTGGCGGCATACGAGAAAAAGGACAGGGGGAATGGTAATGGATAATGTACGTATATGTGACATAATGGTATGCGCACTTGCAAGAGAAATCAAAAATAGTAACACCGTATTCCATGGGGTTTCTTCGCACATGCCCATGATTGCCGTTCTTCTTGCCAAGGCATTACATGCTCCGGATGCGGTACACCTTAATATTCCGGGTGGAGTTGATCCGGAAATAAAAAATCTGCAGAAGTATACAAGTGCCGGAAGCGAGCTTACGACAAAGGCTACAGCCAGTTTCCCGCTGTCTGAAATTTTTGACCTTTCTATGAGAGGCGGTTTGGATATAGCATTTCTGAGCGGTATACAGTTTGATAACAGAGGTAATGTAAATGCATCGGTTATTGGCGATTACCACAAGCCGAAAGTGAGAATGCCCGGTGGAGCCGGAAGTGCTGTTCTGATTCCTACGGCCAAAAGGGCCATTATCTGGAGAACAAAGCATGATAAGCGTACTTTTGTAAATAAGGTTGATTTTGTGACCACCAGGGGCAACATTGACAAAATAGTTACACCTTTATGTGTATTTAAGATGTACAAGGGAGAACTGCTTTTGGACAGTATACATCCTACATCAAGCATTGAGGAAGTTGCAGATAATACCGGCTTTGACATCCGTTATATAGATATCAGGGAAACTCCTGCTCCTACAAAGGAAGAACTGAGATTGTTAAGCAGTATAGATCCCAACGATTACAGGAATATAGAGTTTGCATAAATGAGGTGGATAGATGGAAAACGCACAGAGAGTAAACCTTGTACAAACCAGTTGCTTTGGGCAGGGCGCCATAAATCAGTTGCCGCAGGAAGTTAAAAAACGGGGATACAAAAGAGCTCTTGTAATTACTGACAGGTTTTTATATGAAAGCGGTACGGCACAAAGCGTTTGCGACAAGCTTAAAGAGGCGGATATCCATAGCTTTATATATTACGGGGTAGAACCAAATCCTACAGTGGATGTTGTAAATACCTGCGTTGATGCAGCTAAGGAAATAAAACCGGATTTTCTGGTAGCCCTTGGAGGAGGCTCTCCCATTGACGCTTGTAAGGCAGTTAGCATTCTGATTACAAATGGCGGAAGTGTTACTGATTATGAGGGGGTTAATAAATCCTTAAAAAAAGGTCTGCCTGTTGTGGCTATTAATACAACAGCCGGAACCGGTTCAGAGGTAACCAGCTTTTATGTAATTACCGATAAGAAGAGAAATTCCAAAATGGTTATGGTGGATACAAACTGTATTGTTGACATAGTAGTAAATGATGTGGATTACATGATTTCAATGCCTCCGGCTCTCACAGCTGCAACGGGTATGGATGCAATGACACATGCGGTGGAAGCTGTATTATCCAGGCACGCAACTCCTTTTACCGATAAGGATGCACTATGGTCAATTACGGCAATTCATAAATATTTGCCTAAAGCCGTTGCCAATGGAAGTGATATAGAGGCCAGGACGATAATGGCATATGCGGCTTATACTGCCGGAATTGCATTTTCAAATTCCGGGCTTGGAATGGTGCACGCCATGGCACACTCCCTGGGCGGTTTTTATAATCTGCCTCATGGAGTATGCAATGCAGTCTTGTTGCCTTATGTACTGGAATTTAACGGCAGGAGCAAGGACATACAGCCTTTGTTCGGGAAAATAGCAGGAGCTCTTGGGTTAAAAGGTCTTGAATGGGGAGGGCCAAAGAGGGAAGTAAGTGAAAGTATCCGGGAAATCAAAAAATTATGCAAAGCAGTAGGAATCCCTGAAAAGCTGAGTCTCCTTAAAGGGGTCAACCCAAAGGATTTCCATGCTTTGGCCGGGCTGGCACTGAAGGATACCTGCATGCCGAGCAACAAGGTTATACCCAGTCTGGAGCAAGTGATTGAAGTGTATCAAAAAGCTTTCTAGAAAATAAACGAAGGTCCAGGTTGTTCAACTTCTTCTTCCGAAATATCAAAAGAAGTAAAGCCTGTCGCAGCTAAATAAATTAACAAAAAAATCAAAGGTTTTGGGATGAAATATCTCATGCCTTTTTATTTTTCCCGGAAAGATTCATCAGCAACTAATACAACGGATAAAATTATTTAATATATCTAATAGTCATTAAATAATCCAATAATTTACAAATTAATATTGACAAATAATTACATAAATGTTATATTATTAAAAATGAATTAAGAGCTTGCTCATTCATTTCTCTTTTAGCCAAACTCAATTGAGTATGGTTATCCTTTGCACAATGCAGTGTAAAGATGTAAAGGTCTGTTGGAGCCTGGTATCCGATAGGTCTGAATAAGCTTATTCGTCACTGGCAAATTCCGGTTAACACCATCCTGTTTTTATATATGATGCATGAAATGCAAGTATGTATTGGATTATTGCATTATTGACAGCATGCCCTTTGGCATGTTGATAAAAAAAGGCGGTGAAATCATGAATAAAATCAGGTCTCCAAACGTTTCCAAACTGTTGTATTAATATCACAGTTTGTTAAATTGCTTAAATAACGTGACATAAGAGTCGAGAGGAGATATATCTATGAGAGAAAAGAAACTTTTAAAATCAATTTTTGTTTTTATTTTTACATTAATTTTAATAGGGACACAATCATTAGTATTTGCAAAACCTTCTAAGGAGGTTTTAAAGGTTGAGAAACCAACCTATGAAATTACAAAAAGCCCAGACAGCAAACTATTCCTAAACCTTGAAGACAAAATATCCAACGCAGAAGAGAGTGAAGAAGTTCCGGTTACAGTTGTATTCAATAAAAAACTTTCAGATGATGAATTCGCATCTATTGAAAGTCTGCTTGGAAATCCGGAAATTAAACACAAATTTGAAATTATACCCGGTGCTGCACTTAGTCTTAACAAAGATCAAATCAGTAAGCTGGAAAAATCTGATCTGGTTAAGCAGGTGGAATACGATGAGGCGGTACATGCCACAATAAATACGGCTTCCAACTGGTTTGGCGTTAGTAAGGCAAGAACAGACTTTGCAGGTATTGATGGCGACCATGACAGTGCTCCTGATACATATACAAAGAATGACATTGTAGTTGCAGTCATTGATACAGGTATTGATGCAAGCCATGTAGACCTGGATGGCGGCAAGGTTATAGCCTGGAGGGACTGGGTGGGAAACAGAACAACACCCTATGATGACAACGGTCATGGTACCCATGTTGCAGCCACTGTAGCTGGTACCGGTGAAGGTAATGCCAATTACAAGGGAGTAGCACCCGGTGCGGCTCTTATTGGTCTGAAGGTGCTGGATTCAAACGGAGACGGGACCCTGAGCAATGTTACGGCAGCAATCGATTGGGCTGTAGCCAATAAAGATGCTTATAACATCAGGATTATAAGTTTAAGCCTTGGGACATCCGGCAGTTCCGATGGCACCGATTCAACATCTCTGGCAATTAACAATGCCTTTAATGCAGGAATTGTACCTGTAGTTGCAGCCGGAAATTCCGGACCCCGAAAGGCAACCATCGGTTCTCCCGGAGCGGCGGCTAAAGCATTGACGGTAGCAGCCTTTGGAGATGTGGGAGAAAAGGGATTTTTCTTGGCTGATTTCTCCAGCAGAGGGCTTACTGCGGACGGCAGGCTGAAACCCGATATAAGTGCTCCGGGCTACAATATCACTTCGGCAAAGGCCAATTCAACTAACCAGTATGTGGCATATAGCGGGACAAGCATGGCGACACCTTTCACCTCGGGTACGGCTGCATTGATTCTGGATGCCAACCCGGATTTGACACCTGCACAGGTTGTAAGCTATATAACAGGAACAGCACAGGATTGGGGACAGACAGGTCAGGATTTGGATTACGGCTTCGGGAGGCTCGACAGCTATGAGGCAGTTAAGGCTGCAGGCGGCTTTACAGGTACAGGAATAGCTATCCCAACCCACCTGTATAAAACTGATTCTCTTGCCGGTACAAATAAATATGATGAATTTACAATTAGCATACCCGACACAACGTCCCCTATCGCTATTACATTAATACATCCTAACTGGACATCTTCACAGGATTTCGATATATACCTGTACAATCCGAGCGGTACACAGGTAGCAAGTTCTGAAAGCGCAACCAGGCAGGAAACTATCGGTTATACTCCAACCGTCGCAGGAACATATAAGATAAAAGTACTTTCCTACAGAGGAAGTGGTTCGTATTCTATTGATTTAAGCTCAGGTGCCTCCGGCATCACCCAGACAACCAACCAATAACAGCTCCATATGCTCCGCCATACACAAAAGGCCCGTTTGAAAAAACGGGCCTTTTGCTGCCCGTACGTCCGGTATTGAAAGTGTGTTTGGAACTGTAAAATAGTAAAATAAATAAACACCTTGTGAGAAGGGAATACTTAAAGATTTGATGGACTTACCGAATAATTGGTATAATAAAGCAACAACAATTTGATTTTTTCGGTCAGAATGGAATGGTGAAATGATGAATGAAAAGATTTTGATTATTGAGGATGAAAAAAAAATTGCCGATGCAATTGCATATGCATTAAAAAGAGAAGGCTACTCCGTTGAAGTTATATATCATGGGGATGAAGCACTGAAAAAACTGCAGGTTTTCTGCCCTGATGCCATCATACTGGATGTAATGCTTCCTGGTATGGATGGATATGATATACTGAAGAGGCTTCCTGATAAAGGTCCAATGGGTGTAATAATGCTAACGGCCAAAGAAGATATTGTTAACAAAATACTGGGGCTTGAACTGGGAGCAGATGATTATATCACAAAACCATTCGATATGAGAGAACTGCTTGCACGTTTAAAATCGCTGTTGAGGAGAATGCAAACCGCAGGTGAAAAACAGGACACCGACGAGGTCAGCCTTGGAGGAATAGTGCTTCAATTAAAGAAAAGAGCAGCCTTTGCAGGCCTGAAACTGCTGGATTTGACACCAAAGGAATACGATCTTCTGTCATTGTTGGTATCTAATCCGGACAGGGTTTATACAAGGGAACAGCTTTTGGATATGATATGGGGGATGGAATATATAGGCGGAACACGTACCGTAGATATTCATGTACAAAGAGTGCGGAAAAAATTGGGGCCGGATTTTGCAGATGTTATACAAACCGTTCATGGCGTAGGTTATAAGGCTTTAGGAGGTTAAGGTGAGAACCAGTATAAAAATTAAATTCAGCATTTTCCTTGCCGTCCTGCTGCTTCTTACAGTATTTGTTTTAAGCCTGCTGGTGCTGCAGGGTATTAAAAAGGACCAGCAGGTTCAGTATGAACAATATTTAACCCGGCAGGCCAAAACTGCAAATGTCTATTTTATTCAGACAATTTTGGCTGAAGCCACCAAAGTACCGAAAACCTTCCTTACCTCAAAGGGAAAGGAATTTGCCGAGCAGCTGGAACTTATCAGCGGACAGTCGGTAGTGTTGTATGACCGGGATGGAACAGTAGTCAGTAAGAAAGTATCTCTGACAGAATCAGACAGTATCAAAAGAACACTGGAATTTGCGAGGAATAATAAAACTGCTTATCTTGTGGAAAAGGATTCGCTGTATTATTTTGCTCCCCTAAGGTCAGGTAACGAGCAGGTGGGAGTTGTACAGTTTAATTATTCCCTGTCGGGGCACCATGAGTTTTATAACCACATTAGACAGCTGTTTATCTATATTGGAGCAGGTGTATTTTTTCTTAGCTTTATTCTGGCTTATTTTTATTTTGACTCCTTTGCAAATGGAATTATCAGACTTGAGCAGACGGTTGGCAGGATTCGCGAAGGACATTATGAGACTGCTGTACTTACCCGAAGGGACGAGATTGGAAGGTTGAGCGAAGGAATTAATGCAATGAGCGGGCAAATAAACAAAACCATAAGTGACATGGAGGAAGAGAAAAAGAAACTGACGCTTGCAGTCAATAAATTGTCCCTGCTTGACCGGCAGCAGAAACAGTTTATCGGGAATGTAACCCATGAATTTAAAACACCTCTGACCTCAATAAAAGCCTATATTGATTTGCTGGAAATGTATCCGGACGATGAGAATTTACTGGAAACTGCAAGAACGAATATCAAAAGTGAAACTCAGCGGCTCTATGAAATGGTCGAAAAGGTGTTGCAGTTATCAGCTCTGGAAAAATATGATTTTGAGTACAAAAAGGAGAGAATTGAATTAAAGCAGACAATCCTGTCAGTACTGAACAGTTTGAAGGGTAAACTGGATAAGTTCGGCATCAGTTTGCAAACCGAATTGACCGAAGCTTTTGTGGAAGCCGACAAAGACAGCATGACAATAGTTCTTATGAATCTTCTGGACAATGCAATCAAGTATAATAAAGCAGAGGGCAGTATTTCTGTAAAGAATTATCTGGAGAAGGATCGGGCAGTAATAGAAATTGCAGATACAGGCATTGGGATTCCCGAAGAACTTGCCGGTAAGATTTTTGACCCCTTCTACACAGTGGATAAAAACAGATCCAGGCAAAGCGGCGGTGTGGGTTTGGGGCTGTCTCTTGCCCAAAAGCATGCCGATACAATAGGTGGTTCTGTCACCCTGGTAAACACAAATACTGATGGAACTACTTTTAGAATCGTATTTCCCCTGCATGTGTGATGTGCTAAAGAAAAATATTTAACATATATGATACATTTGTTTACATTTTCGAAATAATTGTATATTTTATAGAAATATACTCTTGATAATATATGTATCAAGGAGGCGATTTAAATTATGAAATCAAAAATAACAGGAATTATATGTGTGCTGTCGATACTTTTAACCATCGCTGCATGCGACAACGGAAACAAAGAAAACAGGGTTACAATAAAAGAACCCGGAAAATCTATCACTGTCATTGATGATGCAGGCAATACTGCAAGTAAGCCTGATGTATCTGTGAAGAAAATTGACCGTTATGAGAATGTGGAAATCTCTGACTGGCTGAACAAGGATACGGTGATTGTATCAAAGGAAAATGACTCGCTTGGTAAAATGAGCCTGGCGGAACTTTCGGATTCATATCCAAGAAGTTTATATCTGTACAACATTAACACCAAGGAATACAAGTTGTTAAAGGAGCAAAAGGATGTGCATCTGGGTGAGGCTGCATTGTCAGCCGATAAAAAACATCTGTTGTATAGTGAATATTCATTGGGAGATCCGGTATATTATGTAATGAACCTGGATACTTTGAAGGCTTTTGGTATCATGGGGGGAAATATCGGAGGAGCAATAAGTGCCGGATGGTCAGGTAATGAGGTAATTGGTGCAGCTTACAGCAACGGAGCCTATTTGGCAAATACAACAGGGAAGATCTCGGTGCTGGATGGCTTAAAGGAGGAGGCTTTGTTCATTGTAAAAAAGAATAAGGATAATGTTTACTACAATACAAGTAATGATGAATCCTTAATGATGTTGAATCTTTCTACAAAGAAAAAGGTAAACCTGAATCTCAATAATGTTTTTAATGTAGTTCCTTCACCTGACGGAAATCAATTGTTGGTATTGCAAAGCAGCGGTTCCAAAAATATTATGATTCTCTGTGATGCAAATGGCGGCAACAAGAAAACTATTGCAGAAGGTACT
This sequence comes from Eubacterium sp., assembly GCA_029266335.1. GTDB lineage: Bacteria > Bacillota > Clostridia > Acetivibrionales > DSM-1351 > Ruminiclostridium. The sequence continues at coordinate 10,360 of JAQSXC010000059.1, forward strand.
GAGCTTGGAGGTATTTCATGGTCTCCGGATCAGAGGATGATTGCTTACAATCTGAAAGGTGATGTAAATGGAACAACTGTAAACGGTCTTTATGTCTATGATATGTTGACTGATAAGTCCACCCAGATAGCTGTTGATATAAAGAATGCGGTCACAAGCTGGAGTCCTTCGGGGGAAGAACTGGTTTATACCGAATGGAACGGAAAACAATATAACAGCAGTATTGTATATTTACAGTATTCATTGCAGAAATAAAGTGTTGCAAAAAAAAATCTGAGGTAATAAATTTTTATTAAAAGTCCTGCAGTCCTATAGTGATATAAGCAAAGTCCGCCATTTCAGTATGTCTGTAATTGAATGGCGGACTTTTTTTATATTTGAAGAAATGTGACTGAAAAAATATAAATGCTTTATCAATATTGCTGGAATATTCCGACAAATGATTTTAGTCGGTACACTATGGTATAGAAGAAAAACTTATTACCAACATGTCATGTATGAAAATTTGGCGGGGTAATAAACTGACTAATATTAATCTGTTGGAAAAGGCAGCAGTACACTACTATAGTAGTGTTGACAATTATACACGACTGTGGTAGTATGAATATGTCGACAAAACTACTATAGTAGTATGGAGGTTGTAGCGTGGAAATTAAGCTATTTGATTCTGAGTTAAAAATAATGGATGTTCTTTGGAAAAATGGGGATATGACAGCCAAAAGTGTTTCAGATATCCTCAAGGAACAGGTGGGCTGGAATATGAACACCACTTATACGCTAATTAAAAGGTGCATGGCCAAGGGCGCAATTGAACGCAGAGAACCAAACTTTCTTTGCCATGCTTTAATTGAAAAGGAGCAGGTACAGGAGCAGGAAACCACAGAACTAATAAATAAGGTGTTTGACGGTTCTACCGATTTACTTTTTGCTTCTCTATTAAGCAGGAAGAACCTTTCTTCAAAAGAAATTGAAGGGCTAAAGCAACTTGTTGAAAAGTTGAAATGAGGTGACAGATGAATATACTGCAAATGAGCCTGTCTGCAACCGCCCTTATTGCGGCAGTTGTGATAATAAGGGCATTGACCCTTCATAAGCTTCCAAAAAAGACTTTTCTTATTTTATGGGGAGCCGTCATTTGCCGCCTGCTTATTCCATTTTCCATTCCGTCGCGTTTCAGCTTTTATACCGGACTGGATAGGTTGAAGCAGTGGTTTTCTCAAACAACAGCTTCCATAACTACTGCGGAGACGCCGGTCATATCTTCTATAAGTGCTTATTCCGTCGCAGAGAATTCTGGCGCTGCGGTTTCAATGCCAATAGTGATTTCACCGTTTGTATTTGTTTGGCTGGGCGGGATGTGTGCCTTTGCATTGTTTTTCATTACAGCCTACATCAAGTGCCGCAGGGAATTTCTAACCTCTCTGCCTGTAGAGAATGATTTTATTGACAGTTGGCTGCGGGAGCATCCGATGCTGCGTACGGTACAAATAAGGCAAAGCGACCGCATCAAGGCTCCTCTGACCTATGGCGTATTCCGTCCCGTGATACTCCTTCCTAAGAAAACCGGCTGGACAGATGAAACAAGGCTGGGATATATTCTTACCCATGAGTTTGTACATATCCGGCGTTTTGATTCGTTGTCAAAACTGCTGTTTGCCGCTGCAGTGTGTGTGCATTGGTTCAATCCCTTTGTATGGGTGATGCATATACTGGCCAACAGGGACATTGAATTGTCCTGTGATGAAACAGTAGTGCAGACCTTCGGAGAGACTATGAAATCAGATTACGCCTTAACGCTTATAGCTATGGAGGAAAAGAAAAAAGGGTTTAAGCCCTTGTGCAACAATTTCAGCAAGAATGCTATTGAAGAAAGGATTATATCAATTATGAAAATGAAAAAAATTTCCTTGGCTGGGATAATGCTGGCTATGGCTCTGGTCGTGGGAACCACAACCATATTTGCTACAAATGCCGTTTCTGAATCTGATAAAGAGCAAGAGAGAGACGTTGCTATGTCAGAAGAAGCGGTATACGTGGAAACACCCGAAAACAAGGCAAAGCAATTTACTGTATATGAACAATACGGGGTTACCTACAATAAAGCTACCGATCAGCTTTTGTTCAAGGGGGAATTAGTCAGGTATTTCGAGGACTATTATCCCATTGGTGAAGAAGGCCGGGCTGGTCTTGACTACTTCAATGAAAAGGGCACCATCGATATCCATGGAGTCAGGGATTTAACTCAATTACGTGAAAATCCCGACGGTTCCACTGACCCGAGCGGTAAGCTGCTGGGAGTGGAACCATACAGCCAGGATGAGTTCAAAGCAAGGAAAACCGATGAACTGAAAAATCCGCCTCAGACATATGCAGTATCGATGGATGAATCTACCGGAAAAAGCCAGACTTCTGCGGCTCAGGAATTGTTATCACAAGAAGGAACTTCCCCCGTAACCGCCAGTTCGGAGAGCATGATGACGCCGGATGAAATGGCGAAAGAATATGCCATATACAAACCGTTTGGTTTAACTTATGATAAAAAGCAGGATTGTTTCTATTATAAAGGCAAGCTGGTCAGGTATTTTATTGACATCCTGTCTTCAAACGGGGAATCCTTAACAAGCGGAAAATTCCAGGGCTCCATACGGCAGATGGACAAAAGCGATGGAAAAGGGGAAGTGGATGTTTATGCTGTCCGGGATTACAGCAAACCCGATGCCAATGGCAACGGCATTTTGACTGATATAAAGGCTTATAGCAAACAGGAATTTGATTCCCGGACAAAAGATCAATATTGAAGCTACAATATTGCATGCATAAACACATCATAAATACAAAGGAATAGCCAAGCCATTTAATAAATTTTCTTAGAATTCATCCAACCTGTTAAAGTTTTTTAACAGGTTAACTTTTTTAATGGCCGTAATTGCTTTCCACCAGTTTTCACTTATAGAAAATTCCTTTGAGTATTTTTCATTGTTTTCAAACCAGCTCCAGGTTATATTCCAAACTCCATTCTGCGGCCTTGTATCAATGAGATACTCAAGCTCTGTCGTGACAATGTCCTCGTTGCCTTTATAATAGATACTTTCAGGACAACATATATAATCGCTTGGTCTTCGGGTATAATAAACCCATTTCGAGGTATCTCTTTCTATGGAATCATATACAAGTTTTTTTACATTTTCCACAAGGATTTTATAGTCAAAATGCGAGCTTAATCCGGTTTTTTCTATAGCATCAAGTAATTCACAATAACCTCCGATACCCATTTCTCCATATTTATCCGCTGAGCTTAGTTTTCCGATGATAACCTCAGAAAGTGACAGAGCTTTATTAAATATTTCTGAATTTTTATCAGCGTTAATGAAGATGAAACTGACTAGCCCTGCGGTTACTCCAATGCCTTCAAAGGCGTTTTCTTCCATATTGTAAGTCCACCATGGGGCATGAGCGTAGTCATCATTTGATGGGATATTAAAATACCATCCGTTATCAGAACAAAAGGCGTTACTTTGAAGGAACTTAAATATTCCTTGCATAATGGGATGCTGCTTATCATTAAAATCGATGCTCTTCAGAATGTTGATTGCCTGCAGGATTGTATACGGTGATGAAGCCGGATTCCAGCTGTCTGGTTCAAGAGCATGTCCAAAGCCGCCATCCTCATTCTGATAAAATGCCAATGCAGAAAGTACGGCTTCCTTACTGCCATTTTCAAAGTAATACTGCCATATTGCCAGTTCGAGGGGTCTTGCATTCCGATATATCCACGACCTAATTTCCTTATAGTCTTTTAATGACAATTTCTTGATAATTATCACCTCTCAAATTTTATATAAAATCAGCAGTTGAATGAAAAATAACATCATTACATTGGATATTTTGTAATTTTACACAAATAGACACCAGCGGACACCGAAACGGTCGACGATGTCTGTCATGCAGGGGCTGAAAAAACAAGGACCCAAGGGAACGTTTATTTTGCCGCCTTCTTTTAAAACTTCGTAAGCCTTTCGAACCTTATCCTCCTCATCCTCCCGGAAATGGAGACAAAACTGCATGGTATTTCCGGTAATTCGTTCATTGCTGCCGTCAACATCCTCGCCTACGGCAATAACGTGACCGCATACATCAAGCTCCATGTGCATGTATGAGCCGTCAGGATATTTTTCATGATATCCGGCAACAGCATCAAAAGCTTCCTTGTAAAGTTCAATTGCCTCGGCACTGCCTTTGGCGTAAATCTGCATAAATACTCTTTTTATAAAAGCCACCCTCTTTCTATTTTATTCAAGTCAAATTTTAACATTATATGTCTTGGTTGTATTGTAAAAATTCGACATCACCTTGAATTATAAGCGAACATTTTTGCATCCATAGGTGACATTGCATGATATTTTTTAAAATCATTAGCCAAATGAGATTGATCAGTATAACCATATTTAAAAACGCCATCTTGCATATTGAAATTTCTATCCAGTAAAACATCCCGCCAGAGATATTGATAACGAACAAGGTTTGAAAATTTTTTGGGCGAAACGCCGACATATTCCAGGAACAGCCTTTCCAGCTGCCTCTGGCTGACAGCTGTATAGCTTGCAAGTTCAGAAATATTTGTCCTGCCATTAGCTTTCAATATTTTAAAAACAGCGTTCATCACATTGTTATTCTGCTTGTTCAGGTTTATCTTTTTAGTGAGATACTGTTCAACTTTAGCTACTCTGTCAACAATCAGCGGATAGTCAAACAGTATATCCTGCAAATCTTTCTTGAAGGTTTTAAAATATGCTTCAACACCAACAATTGTATTTAGCGCAGAATTTAAAGAGTCGTCAGAAAACAAGGGTACAGCCCAGCTGTAAAACCTGATGGCAAAGCAGGACATTGTTGATGTAACCTTTTTTACTGTGTCTTTAAAGGTAGTGTCACTTATTCCTGCAAATAGGTCAGTAAGCTCGTGTTTATCCATATTAATGTTAAAAATTATATCCATGCAGGTGTCAGGTATTACAAGCTTTTCCTTTATTTCAATGGAAGAAACGCATAAGTAAGGCTGAGGCGCACCCCAAAAGCAGCAGATATAGGGCTTTAGCGCTGCACACGGTTGGATCTCCATATAAGATTCGTCTTTTAAAAATGGCTGGGCTGTGACAGGGTGATAAATGTTATTCAGTTTAAACATTCAATTATCCTCAATACGAACTTAATAGAAAAATAAAACACCTTCAAACAAGATGTTTTATCCCTGCATCTGTATAAATTTTCAGATACAAAGGATAAAAACATTATCACTCTAAATTTATTAAAAGTCAATCAGCTGTAAATGCATAAAGAGAAGGCTCTGCATTCTAAAAATACAGAGCCTTCTTAACACAAACATATAGATGAGGTCCGGTTTTAACTTTCTTTTTCTCCGCATATTTGCAGCCTTACATAGAAATCCGCCATAATGATTTCTTTTTCAAATCTCGGATTTGCAAGTATATTATCAATTGAAACAGCAAGAGTTTCAATCATAAGTTCATTATTATACTGTTTTAAAATATTATCTACCTCCTCATTTTTTGATGATATGGCAAGTTTAATACGTTCTTCAACATTAAAGCCGGCTTCTTTTCTTAACACCTGACAATGGCGGAGAAGTTCACGGTATAAGCCCTCGTATACAAGTTTATCATCAAGTGAAGTGTCCAATGCCACAGAAAACTCATCACTCTCGGTTATAACAAAATTCTGCCTGAATGTGGTTTCAACAGCAAATAACTCATATGAAAGCTTCTTTATATATCCGGGAATATCAACCGGGAGATTTTTTTCAAAAGCTTCGACACAGATATTCATATCCTCCTGCATTAAGCTGGACAGTGCTCCTTTAACAATCTGCAAATCTTCCTTTAATGCCCTTCCGGCAGTTTTGAAATTTAAGGATAAGCGTTTGTTATACAATTGATCAAAGCTATCCAAGAACACAATTGACTTCACATTAAGCTCATCCTTTATTATGTCAAATATAGCTGTAACTGCATTTTCAAGCTTGCTACCCTTTATATACATCACTGATAGCGGTTGCTTTATCTTGATCTGTTTTTCATTCCTTAATTTTAATCCAGCTGAGATTAAATCTCGTATGACACTTGTGTCAGAAAGTATTTCACCTTCTATTTCTCCTTGAAAAGCCGGATAGCTTGATAAATGCACCGAAACCTCCGCTGCCTTATTATAGCGTCTAACCATGTTCTGCCACATATATTCGGTAAGAAACGGAATAACCGGGGACATTACCTGAATTATTAATTTTATTGCATTAAAAAGGCTCAAATAAGCAGCAGATTTATTGCTGTCAAGCTCCTGCTTCCAGAATCTCCTGCGATTAATACGGATATACCAATTCGAAACATCATCAATACATAATTCAAACTGTTTTACAAGTTCTGCCGTATCAAAGTTATTGTAGGCTGTTTCAGCAGCTTTCAGAAAGCTTTTTATACGGTTATCCAGCCATCTGTCGGTAATGTTTTCATCTGTCACCTGGGTTTTTGAGGATAAATCAGGATTATCAATAGCTGCATATGTCATGAAAAAGGTGTATATATTATAGAAAGACAGTAATTTACGCCTTGCTTCATCTCCAAGAGAAAAACCAAAACGAACGTCACTTGATGTATTTGCACCTGCAAAAAGGTATCTGATTGTGTCGGCACCTATTTTTTCAGCAGCATCATCAAATTTTATCATAAAACCGGTTTTTGAAAATTTTGTTCCGTCTTCTGCAACCACGCTGTTATAAGCAAGCACCCTTTCATAAGGAGCTTTTCCTGTAAGAGTTACACTCATAAATAGAAGCGAGTAAAACCAGAGTCTCACTTGTTCACGCATCTCTGTAACCCATTCGGAAGGGAAATTTTTTTCCCAATCGGCTCTATCGGTGAAATATCCAAGGGTAGAGAAGGGGGTAATTCCTGCGTCAAGCCACACATCTCCAACTTCCGTTACTCGTGCTACCTTGCTTCTGCATTCCGGACAGGTAATCTCAACCGTATCGATCCAGGGGCGATGAAGTTCGGGTACATTATCAACCTCTGTTCCACCTAATTCTTTAAGTTCATCTTTTGAACCGACAACTGTCAACCTGCCGCAGTTTTTGCATGGATAAAAGGGGAGGGGGAGCCCATAATAGCGTTTTCTTGATATATTCCAATCTCCCATATTTTCCAGCCAGTCATTCATACGCTTCCCAATATACTCAGGCTCCCATTGTACTTTTCGAGCAGCTTCCAGAAGCCTTGGTTTTATTTCATCGGTTTTTATATACCACTCGTCAACAAGCCGGAACAGCACATCTGTTTTACATCTCCAACATACGGGGTAGCTATGCTTGTATTTATGAGTTTTATATAATTTACCCTGTTCTGTTAATTTATCAAAAACAATGTCGGAAGCTTTTGATGCTTCCAAACCTGAAAGGAAATCATAATTGTCATAAAACAGGCCTGCTTCGTTAACTGGGCAGATTTCAGGCAGGTTAAATGTTTTACCGAGGTCAAAATCCTCTGCTCCGCAGCCAGGTGCAATATGAACTATGCCACAGCCTTCATCGGCAGATACGTCATTCCAGGGTATTATTTTATGCTCTACATCTTTTTGAATCGAAAGAAAAGGAAAAAAGGTTTCATAATGCAGGCCAATAAGCTCACTGCCTTTAAAAAGCCGTAGGACATTATTTTTACCAAAAAGAGCTTTCTTGGTATTTGCGGCAGTTATTACGGGCCGTTGATTGTTACCGCAGTCTACCAAAGCGTATTCGATCCCGGGATTTACTGCAAGAGCTGTATTAGCAGAAAGGGTCCAGGGTGTTGTTGTCCATACAAGGATATCAAAACTCTCTTCGATTAGAGGAAGTCTTGCAAATACAGCCGTATGCTCTATTTCCTTATAAGACCCTGACATTTCATGATCGGACAGGGAGGTACCACACCTTGGACACCATGGCATTGGCTTGTGCGATTTGATTATCCAATTGTTATGGTGGCATACTTTTAAAAAGTGCCAGATTGCAGTAATATTTTCATCGGTATGGGTAAAATATGAATTGCTCCAGTCCATCCACTGGCCAAGACGCTTGGATTGCTCTGTTATTATGTTTGAAAATCGGTGTATTCTCTCCAGGCATTTTCCGGTAAATTTATCAGTACCATAGTTCTCAATATCTTTTTTATCTTTGAAACCAAGTTCCTTTTCAACCTCAACTTCCACCCATAGTCCCTGTGTATCAAACCCGTTTCTATAAAGGCAGGAAAGGCCATTCATCGCTTTATAGCGAAGAAAAATGTCTTTAATACTTCGTCCCCAGGCATGATGGATACCCATAGGATTGTTAGCGGTTATGGGGCCGTCAAGAAACCGAAAAGGCATGTTGTTCTTATTCTTATGGACCAGTTTGTTAAAACAGTCATTTTCTTCCCAAAAATGCAGTATATCATGCTCCATTTTTATGAAATCAGGTTTTTGCTCGCTTTTTTGCATAAAAGCTCCTCCTAAAGAATGATTTTAAGATACTTCCAAAGTTGCTAATATCACTAATATCGCTAATATCTCCATCAATCATTCCCATCACCTCCTTAAATACAATTGGTAAATCGGAGGTGGAAAATACAAAAGGCTTTCGCCCGTAAACAGGACGAAAGCCAAAGCTTGCGTTAAACCACCTATTACGACATACCAGCATATGCGTTCCTCTTAACGGTGGAAAACCGTCAGAACCTACCTTGATTCGGTCTGAAGCTCAAGCGTGATTTTCATAAATCTCTAGTTGTATCGGGCTTGCACCATTTCCCGACTCGCTGTAACTTTCAAGAATTTACTAATGTCGCTGTCATTGCCTTAATTACTTTTTTACTATTATATACATTATAACCAATACATGCAACGCTTATTAAAAAAATTATGCTTATTCAGTTAATTATAAAATCAAATTGTTCTTTTGAAAATCTGTACCCAGATATTCTGCAAAACCATTAAGACATTCAAATATACTATGTTTCATCTGAGTGGAAACTACCGTATTGTTTTCCCACCACCAATTCTTTGCAGTAAAGGAGGAGCCCTTTTTAAGTTTTTCAGGCTCAAAGCGTGCAACAATTCTATCACCATAAAGAACAGGTAAAACATAATATCCAAACTTTCTTTGTGTTTTAGGTTTGTATACCTCCCAACGATACTCAAAACCGAATAGCTCAAAAATTAAATTTCTATCCCAAAGCAAATTGTCAAGTGGTGCAAGGATACTGGAACGTTCATTACTTATAGAAACGGATAAAGATTTTTTTAGTATATCAATGTCACTGCTTCGTGTATACAGCGGATGTTTTATGCCTTCAACACGAAGCTCTACAATTTTATTCTCCTGTATGAGTCTTTCAAAGGCCTTTTCACGTTGCAGACTTTTTAAACCTATAATTCCAAGCCATGCATCACTTGGGCGGTTCCAAAGAAGTCCCACACTCCCAATACGCCTCAGAATATGCCAACAAATATAATCTTCATCGGATAAGTTTGGATCAGGGGCGGCAAGCAACTCTTTTGGCAGCTTCCTTTCAGACAGGTCATAGAATTTGCGGGTATCAGTTTTATGATGTATTATAAGTTGTCCTGCGTGGAACATGGCTTCCAATGCCGCCCGTGACAACCTTGTAGGTCCCCAGGACCAATCAACCTTTTCATCATAATCCAGATCGCCGGAACATAAAGCACCTTTGTTATAAATTTCTGCAAGCACCTGTGATACTGCATTGGGATTTTTATCACACCAGGCTTGATGACTTTTGCGGTAACGTAGAAAATAAGGCCAATCGCTTACCTGAAATATTGACATGTTTTTATCCCAATAATCAAGCAGTTTACGTTCTGAATAAAGAAGCTGGTAAAGCATTGACCTGTCAAAAGACTCTATTCGTGATTGCAATACAAGTTCCGGATTTTTTCCAACCACATTTAGCGGGTCAAATTGTATGCATCCTACTCGTCTGATGTAGGACATAATACCTTCTTTACCTGAAAATTCATAGGTATGGTATAATCCATGATAAACTAGTAAAAATTTTCTTGCCTGTTGCTTGCTTAAATTTATAATAGCCATCCTTTTTTTACCTCTTAGGCAATTATATATGAAAAAGATTGATTTGTTAAGTAAAGAAGCGGCAGATTCCGTATATATGCTGTTTAAGCCTAATAGAATAAGCTTTTTCTTAACTTTAATTTGTTACAAGGTTATGACAATATTTTATAAATATTGAAATTGTTGCTGATTCCATATATAGTATTTATTATTATTTGTCACTATATCTTTTTAATTATACTTCTAATTTATTAAAATATTTAGGAGGGATGTTCTATTAATGCTTTTTGTTTTATTCTGTATGCAATATTAACCCTGACAGCCGGATGTTCAGGAGAAACTTATACTTCTGGTCAGGTTGAAAAGCTCAGTACTACGGCTATATCCGATACAAATAAAAATGATAATCAGGAAAGTGAAGAATTTACAGCAATCATTAAATCTGCAGGAGAGGGTGAAGGTGCGGAAAACCAGGAGTTGTGGATACAATATCAAGATGGTAGGGAGATGAGATTAATATCCTCAAAACCCCATGAAGATCCTGAGAAAAATATTACGGGCATTCAAAATGCTACATTCTCTACTGATAAAACAAAAGTATATTTTATGTCTGATGCATGGGTCACTTCAAGTTCCATACACGTGGTAGATATAAAGACCAAAAAAGAACAATATGTTTGTCCCGGAAATTCTTTAAAAGTGTTACAAAGCGGCTCCCATAAAGGAAAGCTGATTGTTAATCAACACCGGTATAAAAAGGGCGGAGGTTCATATGACCATTACTTTCTTGTTGATGAACAGGGAACTGAGCTTAAGGATTTAGGTGAAGATTTAGATGAAGAATTAATGGAACAAATAGAAAAATAACAATACAGGTTGGTTTTTGGCAACAATTATTCCATGCTTTTACCGGAATTAGACAATGAGCCTTTGGCTGGATTATTGTGGTGGATGATTTATAATATGACATACTGCTGTCATAATACTGATGATTGACTTCTTTATTAAAATCCTGATTAAAGAAGACAATTGGAAAGTGAGCTTTATTATGAGTGAAATAACAATGTGCGGGTATCGCTGCGATTTATGTAAGGCATATGCACCGAATATTGAGAAAGATGACCGGCGATACGAGTTGGCTTCAGCCTGGAAGAAATACTATAATGTTGATATACCCATTGAAGACATCTGGTGTGATGGCTGCAGATGTCAGAAGGAGAATGCCAGACTTATTGACACTGACTGTCCTGTGAGAAAGTGTGTTATAGAAAACAAATTCGGCCATTGTGGAGAATGTGAAAATCATCCCTGCAGTACTTTTACTCAAAGAGAAGGCTTGACAGAGAAGGAAGCTGAAGAAAAAGGGAAATCCCAATTTAATGCTGCCGAATATAACGAGTATCTGCTTGCTTATGACAATAGGAGCAGGATCCATGAATATAAGAAAAATAGCAATAAGTAAAATGCAAATCTTAATTTGACTAGAAAAAAGTAAATTTGAGGTGTTATTATGATTGAAGAAAAATACAAAAGCCTTGAGCATAGAGTATTAGGAGCATATATCGATACTTTACCTCCCTTTGTTCCGGACAAATCCAGTGAAGTAACAGAAGAAGGCCAGAAAGGGTTTTATGATTTTGTCAAAAGCATATACCATAATATCTATGATACTCCCTTACTTCTATACACTAAGTTAAATGAAGATGATTTTTATACATACAGATTTAACAAGACATTTGATAAAAAGCCAAAACTATATATACAGATGCAAAGTGACATAAAGAAGCTGGAGGATTTCTTAAATGTATTATTCCAAATAGGGATAGAGGGTAGAATTGAAGAAGGTAAATTTGTAATTGAAAATTCTAAAAAAATCAATAAGAAGTATCTTGTAATACTGGAGCAATGCGGCATGTCACATTTTGAAGAAAGCAAGAAATGTACTTTACTCAACAACAATGCGGAGATATTTCATGCCTGGAAATGGATGGCTTCCAGGCATGAAGCTACGCTGCTCGCTTTCTCCAGGTGTCTTTTTAATACAGAATATTCTTATGCGGGTGACATATATTCACATTTACTGGGAAGTACAGAGGCTTTTAATGAGCTGGAGAAATATCTCCAAGATAATGGCTACACGCGTATTGATAACCGTGACAATCAAATTACGCTTGATTATGTCAGGAATTATGGCAAAAAGGATATGCCTGTGAAGGATTCATGGGCAGAACGCACTCATGGAGGCATATCACTGAAATATTATAATTATGTTGCCAAACCTCCCTGCATAAGCCTGAGGGTTCCTGGCAATAAAGATATTTTAAATAATTTTGAGTTGATGGATGACGAGTTAAAAGCTTTTGTTGTACGAAGCAACAAAAAATGTGATAATTGCCGCTATTGCGTACAGACAGATAAAACCGGTACGCGCGATCTCATATATATATCAGTCAACTTTGACAGGGAATATAAATTATGTCCTTTATTTCCGGGCTTTGATTATTGCTGGGATTACATGGATCATGAGCTGGCTGAAAATATGATAAGACATTTGTCATTTATAAACAGGATATTAATATGTTAAAATGAACCTATCCTCACGGCCGACTCCTTTTTTGCCTCCTTCCAGCGCCTGTATAATATAGCTATTCCGATTATTCCAATTGTCAGCTGACCAAGCAGTGTAGACTGCACAGAGGGCATAAGCAGCTCTATGATAAAGGGAAGGGCATCCCATAAGCCATGAAGTAGAACAACAATAAGATATGAATATATAACTTTAATATTTACATGGAACTTTCCTGAGACGCTTTCACGCAATAGAACACTGGATAATATTGCAGTCCAGGTACCATGTCCTACAGGAGATACAACACCTCGCAGCAGAGTAATGAATACGGTAAGAGACAGGCTGCCACCGCTATGCAGGAAATAAGTGAAAGCGTAACCGGTGCTCTCAAATGCCGCAAAGCCCATTCCTGCCGCGGCACCAAGAATTATTCCGTCCATTACCGAATTGAATTTTCTGCGTCTGGCGATAATGACTACACCTATGATCTTGGTAAACTCCTCAATAATCCCAACCATAAAAGCTGTACTGATTGATAATTGGCTTATAAATACAGGTTCCAGAATTCCAGCGGCAATTGTGCCAAGTACACCTCCATAAAAGAAACACATGGCGGTTGCAGAGATATTTACACTGAATCTGTCCCTTCTTTCATAAAAGAAAACCACAAAAGCCACAGGTACCAGAAAATTGCCTATTAGAACAGCGGTTGGGAAAAGATTGGAATTCCCGGTTATTATTAATGTAATTATGGCAATAGAATAAAAAATGAACCCTGTTAATAAGATCCGCAGCCAGAGGACATGCTTTCTTTGAGGACCGGTTTTATTATCGTCTCTTTTTAAATTATCCAAAGTCTTCACCATCGCTTCTTTTACTTTATTATTAAGATTACCTTTTTCATTTAAATAATGTATACGCCTTGGGCCGTTTGTAAGCTGATTTTCAAGAAGTATTTATAACTCTGGTGTTTATTTACCTTTTTTGGGAATAATAAGCCTAAAAGTTTTTTGAAAGGAAACAAATATGAGGCAAAGAAAATGGAATAATTCAAATGCGGCTATTACCCATAATAACGATGAAGCCATAGCGATTAAGGAAGCAATAAATCTTTTGCAGATAACGGCAGCCATAAACAGTAATGATGTAGTAGTAATCACCCCAAACTGGGTGAATAAAAGACAGCCTGATTCAGCAGTAGTAGTTGGGCCTGAAAGCCTCAGGCAAATCATCAGGCTTTTTAAGGAAAGAAATCCAAAAAGAATAGTTGTAGCTACCGGCACTGCTGATGGAGAGACAAAGGATGTAATGGATTCGGTGGGGTTTGGGAAGGTTATTTCAGAGGAGGGTGTTGAGTTCATTGACCTGAATCATGGACCTTTTCTCAGAATCAGTCTCAACCATCCGATAGTTACGGCAACTAACCTCAATAAACTTTTTCAAGAGGTTACTGTGTTGGTATCCTTTACTCAACTCAAGCATCATGAGGAGGCCACAATGTCAGCTGCAATCAAGAATATTGCACTGGGGTGGCCTCCGGCGGATGAACATGGGCAGCCAAAAAAGAATCTGGGGATACATACCGAATTGCACGGTTTCATATCTGCAATGGCCGAGCAAGTCCCCATTGATTTGTCCATAATCAGTGCAAGTCCGGCCATGATTGGAACAGGTCCCTCAAAAGGAATTGCCCGGCATACGGGGCTTGTAATCGCCGGCTGCGATCCGGTTGCTACAGATACGGTTGCTGCAAGACTTTTAGGTTTTAAACCCCAGGCAATAAGATATTTATTTGATTGCAGTAATAAGAAAATAGGGGAAAGCGTAATTGAAAATATAAATATTGCGGGCATACCCCTGATTGAAGCTGAAAACATTTTCAGCCGGGCAGTATATGGAGACGGGCTGGCAATTGATAAGAAATAACAGGTTAGAAAAAATTAACTTTTAAAATAGATTGACAATGATATTATGTTAAATTTACTGCAACAGGTTAGAGATTTACCAATCAGGGTAAATTATTTATATCATTATAAAAAGGAGGGTTACCGATGAAAAGTGTAATACCCAATATTGCCGTAGACAATTGCAAAGAAGCATTGGAATTTTATAAAGCCATTTTCGGCGGTGAAATAAAGATGGTTAAAACAGCCGATAATAATGAAATGTTTAAAGGGCATGAAGGGAAAATAATGCACTCCGAGCTCCATGTAGCACCCAATTGTATTATGTACTTTACTGATTTATTTGGTGAAAAGGCTCAACATACCAATATACAACTTGTTTTGGAAATGGATTCACAGGAGCAGATAGAAAAGGCCTATGCAGAGTTAAGCAAAGAAGATGCGATTATAATATTTGAGTTGCAGAAGACTTTCTGGGGAGCATACCATGCAGTATTAAAGGATAAGCATGGTGTAACCTGGGGATTGAATTATTCAGGGACATAGCACCACAAATAATACTCCGGATAAATTTTTATTTATTGGGGTATTTAATAGACACTCTATTATTTAAAACTGCTTAATAAAAGCAGCTCAATTAAACAGATTAATCAAAACAACCGGTTAACGTAAAATGTGTAATCGGCTGTTTTGATTTTATATGACCAATGCTTGTTGTATCATAAATCATTTAAATTCTTTAGCCAGTGCTTCAAAGGCAGGGAGAGAATTTTTAATGGTCTCAAGACTTACGCAATAAGCAAGTCTGAAATGGCCGGGACCTCCAAAGCCTGAACCCGGAACAATAAGGAGGTTATATTTCAGAGCTCTGTTCTTAAACTCAACATCATCAGCTATTAATGCTTTTGGGAAAAGATAAAAAGCTCCGTCAGGCTTGACACATTCATAGCCAAAGCTGGTAAGACCGTTGTAAAGCAGATCTCTTCTTTCCTTATATATATTTATATCTACAGAGGCATCAATGGACTTTGCTATAATTTTCTGAAAAAGTGCAGGTGCATTAACATAGCCCAGAACTCTATTGCAGTAAATCAAGCCATTCATAAGTGTTTCAATATCATCAGCCTCAGGATTTGTGGCTATATATCCCATCCGCTCACCGGGAAGTGAAAGTGATTTACTAAAACAGTCAATCATAATAGCATTTCTGTAGATTGTTAAAATATTTGGAACCTCTACATCATATGCAAGCTTTCTGTAAGGCTCGTCAGAAATTATATAAATAGTGTGACCATATTCTTTGCTCTTTTCTTCAAGAACCTTAGCAATAGCTTTAAGAATGTCTTCACCATAAACAACACCTGTAGGGTTGTTTGGTGTATTTATTAAAATAGCTTTGGTAGCAGGTGTAATTTTTGTTCTTAACAACTCGGGATCAGGTAAAAAAGTCTTTGCATCAGTGTTGACTATAACTGTTTTACCGCCATGATTATCAATATAGGAACTGTATTCTACAAAGTAAGGTGCAAAGATTATAACTTCTTCATCTGGATCGAGAAGAGTCTTTAATACTACATTCAAAGCTCCGCCGGCTCCGACAGTCATAACAACATTGTTGAAACTGAGCTGCAAACCCGTCTCTCTATTGATTTTATTTGCGATTGTTTCCCTTACCTCGGGAAAACCTGCATTATTCATATAAAGATGCATTCCCAACTCTTCAGAGGTTGCAAGCTCACGAAGGGCAGCTTTGACTTCGGCAGGCGGTTCGGGATCGGGATTGCCAAGAGAAAAGTCGTAGACCTTATCTGCTCCATATAATTTTTTTAGTTTGGCTCCTTCTTCAAACATAGCTCTGATCATTGAAGAATTGGTCAATCTGTTGTTGATCTTGTTTGATATCATTTTATTTCCCCCAATCAATATAATAAATATTTAGATTTAAAATTTTTTAGTTTTTACTTTTCATCATTCTATTAATACATATAACGCTTTAATTCCTACAATTTTTTATTCATGCAACACTTTAATTTACATATAACTCTTTAATTTACATATAACTCTTTAATTCATATATGACTCTTCTGATTCTTTAATATAGTAAACCTCTATTTATTTTGATTGAGTTAACTTAACTATTTTCTCTTCCTCGGGAGTCACATTTATTGTTTTAAAACTCTCATATATAACCATACCCGGTTTTGCACCACCTGGCTTTTTGACATTTTTAACACTGGTATAATCCACCGGTACATTGTAAGACATTTTGGCACTGCTGTGATAAGCGGCCAGCAGTGCCCCCTCAAACAGAGTGGAATCAGGAACTTCACGACGCTCTGCCCTTATTATGACATGGGAACCGGGAATATTTTTAGTATGGAGCCAAATATCACTGGAGGCCGCAAGCTTTAATGTCAGCAAATCATTTTGTTTGTTATTCTTACCCACTAAAATCTGAAAGCCGTCACTTGAAGTGAATTCAAGCGGGGAAGAGGGCTTATCCTGTTTCTTTCTGGCATTTCTGGCAGAGGCTTTAATGTAACCCTGATCGATCAATTCCTGTCTGATTTCATCAATTTCCAGTCTGCTGCCGCAATTTTCAAGCATTGTTTGAACACTTTGAAGATATTCCAATTCAGAAATGGCTTCCTTTAACTGCTCAGTTACATTCAAGTGAGTGCTTTTTGCTTTGCTGTACTGCTTGTAATATTTCTGAGCATTCTCCTGAGCCGACTTATATTCATTTAAAGGTATATCAAGATACTCTTCATTCTCACTGTAATAATTCAAAACTCTGGCAGTCTCACTGCCGGAGGGAATACAATAAATGTTTGCAGTTATCAGTTCTCCATAGAGCTGAAGTTTTTCCCGGTCTGCCACATCCCTGAGTTTATCATTAAACAGGGCGATTTTCTTTTGGCACCGGTCAATACCGTTTTTTATTACTTTTACAACATCACCCATCTTCTGACCCAGACGCTCATTCGTATCTCTTAAAGAATAGAAGTCATTCAAAGCCTCTGATAAAAGCTCATATTTCTTGAAAATAACTTGCTGCCTGGGAGTAAAACAGTAGAATTCTGCAGGCTTCAAAAGGCTTTTATCCTGATATATAATACAGGGCTCAAATAAATTACCTTTTATTTGATTCAGATAGTTTTTTAAAGCAATTATTATGTTTTCTTTATCAGTAGTACTTAAATCTGAAACAGGTGTTTTAGGTGCTACACCGGAAGCAGAACATATTTCACGGCAGGTATATGGACTAAAGCCTTTTATCAAGTTGAGGAGTAAACCTTCTATATGTTTGGCCTCCGCAACCGAAGGGTGCTGAAATATTTCTTCGGGCACTATATTTTCAGGCAATTCCTTGTTCTGAGCGGGAGGGAGGGAATAGGCCCTGGCGGGCATAACCTCTCTGACACTGCTTATATCACTGTCTACATGCTTAACCGAATCAATAATTTTATTTTCACTGTTAAGCAGAATAATATTACTGTGTTTTCCCATTATTTCAACAACCACCTGCTTTACGGACAGATCTCCGAGCTCGTTTACCGACTCAATATTGATTGAAATAACTCTTTCATAATCATGAAATTTAATATTCAGAAGCTTTCCGCCTGAAAGATGCTTCCTCATGAGCATACAAAATACAGGTGGAGTCTGAGGATTTTCTTTTTGAGATGCTGTTATGTGAAGGCGGGGATAGTTTGCATTTGCGCTTGCCACCAGCCTGTAATTCTGACTCTTTGAACGAACCAATAAGACGATTTCATCTGCTTCAGGCTGAAAAACCTTTTCTACTCTTCCGCCTGCCAATAAAGTATTCAATTCATTAACTATACATTTTGTTACTATTCCATCGAATGGCATTTTATATTTAACTCCTAATTATTCCAGTATGTCCAAAAAATAAGCTGCAATATTTATTGCAACTTATTTTAAGCACCTTAGTGCCTTTAGAGACTATGGTGTGTTTATTATTAAGATTATATCATTTTATATTATAACAGCCTAGTAATTTTTTAATCTTCCAGAGCCTGACGGATATCCTCTATAATATCGATTACATTTTCTATTCCAACTGAAAATCTGATAAGTCCCGGATCAATTCCGGCAAGCAGCAGCTGTTCATCGGACAACTGCCTGTGTGTTGAACTTGCAGGGTGAAGTACAGCCGTTCTGCAGTCGGCGACATGAACTACAATTGCAGCCAGTTTGAGCTTATCCATAAATTTAACTGCACTTTCTCTGCCGCCTTTAATCCTGAAAGATACAACACCACTGCAGCCGTCAGGGAGATATTTTTTTGCCAATGAATGGTAAGGATCTTTTTCAAGTGCAGGATAGCTTACCGACAGCACTTTGCTGCTTATAGAAAGAAATTTTGCTACCTCTTCGGCATTACGGCAATGTCTCTCCATCCTCAAATGCAAGGTTTCCAGACCAAGATTTAATAAAAAGGCATTATTAGCTGACATATAGCAGCCAAAGTCTCTTATCAATTGAACTCTGGCTTTTGTTATGTATGCAGCCTTTCCACAATCCTTTGAATAGATCATTCCGTGATAAGATTCATCAGGTTGTGTCAAACCCGGGAAGTTGCCTTTTTCCCAGTCAAAATTCCCTGAATCAACAATGACCCCGCCGATACATATTGCATGTCCGTCCATATATTTGGTGGTTGAATGAATTACAATATCTGCACCGTATTCAATGGGTCTCAGCAGCATAGGTGTAGCAAAAGTATTATCAATTATTAAAGGAACATTATTTTTGTGAGCTATTCTTGCAAACTTTTCTATGTCAAGAATGCTTATTTTAGGATTGGCAATGGATTCACCGAACAATGCCTTTGTATTTGATTGAAATGCCTTTTGGATCTCTTCTTCAGAGCTGTCCTGATTTATAAAGGTGATATCTATACCCATTTCTCTCAATCTCTTGTCAAAGAGATTTATGGTTCCTCCATAAATAGTGCTGGAACAAACAAAATGATCACCGGCATTGCATATATTCAAGATTGAAAGCAGGGAGGCAGCCTGACCTGAAGAAGTACAAACTGCACCGATTCCACCTTCCAGAGCTGCTATTTTGTTTTCAACACATTCCACCGTTGGATTGCTTATTCTGGAATACATATGTCCGGGTACTGATAAGTCGAATAATTTAGCGACGTGTTCAGTTGAATCATACTTATATGTAGTACTTTGGTATACAGGTAGTACTCTGGGTTCACCATTTTGAGGCTTATAGCCTTCCTGCAGACATTTGGTTTCTATTTTCCATGCCATTATAAATCACTCCTCATAAATATATATAGATGCTATATTATAAATATATAGATACTATACTTTTAAATTTTTATTACATACAAGATTACTATATTTTAATATACATGATAAAATTTAACAATATTTATTAATAAACAATTGGGGTTGCAGTATCAGAAGAATATATTGCGTTTCTTTTGTTACAACAACCCCGTTCTAATTA
The DNA here is from genome assembly GCA_029266335.1 of Eubacterium sp. Lineage (GTDB taxonomy): Bacteria > Bacillota > Clostridia > Acetivibrionales > DSM-1351 > Ruminiclostridium. The sequence goes on from JAQSXC010000059.1 coordinate 30,449, forward strand.
TTTTTGAGGCTCATAAGGATCATTTGTATAATCTGTTTCATCCCAATCGTCAAAGGTTTGATCAATTGGCTTTACTGTATTACTGAACCCTATGAAAGGATTTGTTGGAATACTGTTAATAATGCTGTTTACTCTTGTTGCCACATAGTTATCATTTCTTCGTCTGCTTCTCATAGTGTTTTTAAGCCTTTCTGGCTCACATAAGTTTAAATGTAATCGAGTCTATGCCCACGCACCTACCGTGAGCCTGATTTGGCGCGCCATATACAAATCGATACACTGATATTTTTCGATAAAAAGTTTATTTTAATGCGCTTTTTAATATTAAGGAAATAATGGCAGAAAAATAATTGTCAGAATTGATATGTTAATTAATAAAGTCTCATAAGAAAAATAATCAATGAAAAATAAATCCTAAAATAATAATCAA
>JAQSXC010000273.1 GCA_029266335.1 Eubacterium sp.
AATTAATTATCAATCACCTTATTTAATTATTTCAGGAAGTTTTGAGGGTGTAATTACAGGCAGTTTTCTGCTCTTTGCAAGCCTCTTTGTCACTTCTCTGTTTTTTGGAAGAGCCTTTTGCGGGTGGCTTTGTCCTGCAGGCGGAATACAGGAGTGCAGTGCCAGAGTGAATAACAGGCCTACAGGGAAAAAACAGAATATTATAAAGTATGTGATATGGGTACCCTGGATTTTAACTATAGCTGCAGGTTTTTTCACTGCAGGCGGGATTAAAAGGATTGACCCCATCTATATGACAGACCATGGAATATCTGTATCAAATATATACGGCTACTTTATATATATTCCGGTTACAGCACTTATACTGACAGTTTCACTTGCTTTCGGAAGGCGTTCCTTCTGTCATTCACTATGCTGGATGGCACCCTTTGTAATAGCAGGAAGCAAAATCAAAAATAAATTGAAATACCCTTCACTTCATCTTGAGGGCTGTGCAGAAAAATGTATTGACTGTAAGCTATGCAATAAAAACTGTCCTATGAGCCTTGATGTTAACAACATGGTGAAGCAAGGTGAAATGGACCATGATGAGTGTATTCTATGTGGCCAATGCCGGGATACATGTAACAAAGCGGCAATTTACATGGGATTTAAGTCAAAATATAAAAAAGAGGCTGCCAGCAAACAGGAAAATGGAGATATCAGCGTAAATTCCAGATAGAAAAGCAGGCCGGCCAAGCAGTGAGTAAATCAATATAGCCTGCACAGTATATACAATATGGTATACCTGCAGCTGTCCCGGATTAAGATAAGTAAGGAATCCTTTAAAAGTTCGAAGAATTAACAATTAATTTAGCAATTGAAACGATCTGGAAGAGTAAAATTAATTACAGCGAACGGAGGTTCATTATGCCTTACTTAAAAGAAGAAGTAAAAGAAAAGATACTTGCTTCAGCAATAGTTAAATTTAAAGAGCAGGGTTATGCTGGTGCTTCCATGAGGCAGATAGCATCAAGTGCAGGAGTTTCGCTGGGAAATGTCTACAGATATTTTGAAAACAAGGATGCACTGTTCAATGCTATTGTAGAGCCGGTTTATAAAAGCTATATTGCGTTTATTCATGATATTGACAATCTGATTGCGGATGATGTCAATACTCTGAAGGAAGACCCCTCTGATACCTCCAACATCGCAGAAATAAATGAAATAAAGGATAAGTTGCTGGAAATTTGTGAAGAGCATTATACCGAATTGCTGATTATATTGGATAAAAGTGCCGGAACAAAATATGAAGATGCAAAGCAGGCACTTATAATGCTGCTGGACAAAATTCTTACAAAAAAATTTCTGCCATTTATGAAACAAGAGGGTTTAAGTACACTAAGTGACGACGTTACCTATATATTTTCTGCATCATTTATTGAAAGTATCTGTATCATATTTAGAAAATATGAAGCAGGTTCGCAGATCAGACTGCTGGTAGAACGCTTTATCAGCCTGTTTTTCAATGATTTGGAAAAACGTATATAAGCTCGTTGTATTTTTTTACCCAACAATGAACGACTGTTCATTGCTGGGTGTCAACTTGATAGGAGTTGGTATTTTAAGTTCAGGTATTTGATAATTTTGGTACTGCACTGTGCATATGTGGCATATATTTTTTTAGCTTGGAATGAACGGCTGTTCATTGTTTGTCCAATAGATTACAAAAGACACAGGGGAATTGCACCCTTAAAATGAACGAGTGTTCATTATGAGGAATAGCCAGGGACAGTTTGATATACAAAGGGGAGGATTGATAAAACATTAGGGGTTTCACTCAAACACTCTAAAGATTATTCCAGAGATTACTCTAAAAATTACTCTGAAGAATACTCTTGTAAGTTGTACCTTACGATTAATATTTTCATAGAAAAGGAGCGGTAATATGAAGACCATAATCAGACTTAAATGGGCTATCATTGCTTTGTGGGTAATAGCAGCAGTTGTTTTAACAATTTTCATGCCCAATCTCAACTATATAATTAATGAAAGAGGAAATGCAACAATAGATAAGAGCTATCCTTCACAGGTGGCCCAGGATATGATAAACAGCATGTCTGATGAAAAAGGCGACACAGGACTGTTGGTTTTTTATAACAGGAACAAATTGTCGGAAGATGATATGGAAAACGTAAAAGGTGTATTGCAGGGCTTAAAGGACGATCAGGAAAAACTGGGTATAACCGGCTTGGTAAATGTATTTGATGCACCTGGTGCAGAGGGCCAGCTGATATCAAAGGATGAAACTACCATGTTGGCCCAATTTACCTATGAACGGAATGGAAGGGATATTCAGAAAATAGTGGATGAACTGGAAACCCGGCTGGAAGACTGTAAGGTTGAACATTACATAACCGGAGGTGCCTTCATAGCTAATGATTTTCTTAAACAGACCAATAAAGGCGTTGAGAAAAGTGCAGTTATAACGGTAGCATTTATTCTTATTGTACTCATTATTATGTTCAGGTCTGTAGTAACTCCGCTTGTCTCACTGCTTACGGTGGGTATAGCATATCTGACCTCAATGGGAATAGTGGGTCAGCTTATAGAAAGGCTTGGCTTTCCCGTAACGAGCCTGACCCAGATGTTTATTATACTGATTTTATTTGGTATAGGTACTGACTATAACATTTTGCTGTATAACCGTTTTAAAGAAGAATTACTTAATCACACTGACATTGATGATGCAATTATTGCCACTTTCAAGACAGCAGGCAAAACTGTGGTATACAGCTCAGTAACTGTTTTCTTTGCCTTCCTGTCCCTGTCCTTTGTAAAGTTCGGGGTTTACCGGTCAGGTGTTGCTGTCGCAGTAGCAATAGTAGTACTGGTTGTACTTCTGATGACCCTAACGCCTGTAATGTTTAAATTGCTGGGAGGAAAACTGTTCTGGCCCTCAAAGGCAAACACTGGACACAAGCCCAGTAAGGTTTGGGAAGCGGCTGCCGGGTTTTCAATAAAACGCCCCTATATTGCTATGATTGCCATTTTATTATTGGTTATCCCCATGCTCTTAGTAGGCTCTTATAAGCTTTCCTTTGACAATCTGAAGGATATGGGAGGAGATGCTCCTTCCGTTATCGGATTTAATACAGTTTCGGAGCATTTCAGCAAAGGAACCACAATGCCGACGACTATTGTTATTAAAAACAAGAATCCTATGGATACAAGTGAAAGTCTTGCAGTAATCGATAATATTACCAATAAGTTAAAGAAGATTGAGGGGATATCGGAAGTTCAAGGGCCTACACAGCCTCTGGGTGATGAGATAGCCGACTACTATACCGGAAACCAGATAGGGAAGGTGATGGATGGCCTTGAACAGGCCGATGACGGCATAGGCAAAATCGGTGATGGACTCTCAACCATACAGGAAAAGCTGGCTGCACCGGATTTATCCCAGGTTTCACAGCTGGTGGACGGTACCGGCAAAATTCAGGGTGGAATGTTGAGCCTGACTGACGGTATTAAGCAAATACATGGAGGAATTGAAAAACAGGCAGGCGGTGCCGATCAGGTTTCAGACGGAATAGATAAAATAAGAACCAATCTGACAACCATGGAAACCTCTCTTAATCAGATGGTTTCAGGGTACTCCGGCCTGGAAATGGGTTTTACCGCTTTCGGAAAAAATTATAAAGATATGGAACAAGGCATTCAGGGCTTGATACAACTGTCGGCAGGGATAAGCCAGGCATTGGGACAGATATCCCCGGAGGATAAGGCACTGGCAGAAATCAAAAAACAGGCAGACTTGCTTAATACAAGTCTTGTACAATTGGATGAAGGTTTTAAAACTCTTAATACCAACTATGACAATACCCTGTCGAAGCTTACAGAAATAAATGGTGGACTGAAGAAGCTTTCAGAGGGCTTGACCCAGGTTGTCGGAGGACTTGAGCAGCTTTCAACCGGTCAGAAGGCGTTGGCAGAAGGTCTGAAGAAAACCGGTGCCGGCCAGAAGCAAATAGCAGACAATATGCAGAAGCTGACGGCCGGCTTGGGCTCAATCTCTTCAGGCCAGGCAAAAATGACTGAAGGTCTGTCAACACTGGGAAGCTCCTTTGAACAGCTCAAGAACGGCCTTGCAGCCAGTGGTGACGGACTGGCTCAGATATCTGACGGCATAGTAAAATCAAATGAGTTTTTGTCCCGTCTATCCTCAAACAAGACAATTAATATACCTGAAGAAGCCTTTGAAAACAGTGATTTTCAAAAGGCTCTGGATGTGTACATGTCAAAGGACAGAAAAATTGTAAAGCTTAATGTGGTGCTAAAGGAAGACCCTTATTCCGATGAAGCCATAGCGGCTGTTAAGGAGATAAACAAGCAGCTGCCTGAAATGCTAAACGGTACTGTTATATCCGGCTCGGAGTTTGCTGCAGGAGGTGAAACCTCGGCTACAAATGATATACAGGATGTAGCGGTCAGCGATATGAGGCTTGCACAGTTTATGGTACTAATGGGAATCTTTATAGTTCTGGTACTGATAATCAAATCCTTCTGGATTCCCGTTTATATTATCGGTGCTCTGGTACTTTCCTTCTACTCTGCCATATCAATAACCAGCCTGTGTGCAAAAGCTTTCCTGAACACCGATCAGCTGGCATGGAACGTACCATTCTTCGGGTTTGTAATGATAGTGGCACTTGGGGTTGACTACAGCATATTCCTGATGACCCGCTACAGGGAGTATGGGGACATGGGGCCAAAGGAGGCAATGATAAAGGCTTCGGCCAATGTGGGCGGAGTAGTACTTTCAGCGGCACTTATACTGGGAGGAACCTTTGCAACTCTTGCACCCTCAGGAATAAAAACCCTTGTGGAGCTGGCTGTTTGTGTATGCGTAGGCGTATTCTTCCTGTCGGTAATACTTTTGCCTCTGGTTATCCCGTCTCTGATTTCGGTTGAGGATAAGCTTGTAAGGAAGTATTCAAGATATGGCAGGTCAATGTAATATTGAATAAATACCTGTATCGGACAAAAAATATGTTGATATAATATACTTAATGAACAGGACCGGAATTAGTTATTCCGGTCCTGTTCATTTTGCTGTTTTATCAAACTCAAATCAAAATTGAAATGTTAACATAAATTTTATATTTTCTTAAAATGTGAAGGATTCTTAGAATTTGTACCATGCT
>JAQSXC010000060.1 GCA_029266335.1 Eubacterium sp.
AAAACTCATAAAAATGAAATTTATTTTTCTTGAACCCTATACTGGTAGAATGTTATAATCAATATAATTTAATACGGTTGGTTTTCGGTTGGGCAAATTGTTATTTGCTTTCAAGATGGCTAAGTCTTCTAGGGTGGGAGGCTCGTTTTAACGAGCTTCCCATTTTTGATATAAAATATATTCAGGAGGTCTATGAATGATCGCAGGACTTTTAGTGGTTTTGGCATTAATATTAATACTTCCCTTTGCTTTTCAAAAAATTGAGCACAACCTTGAATATTTTCTTCTGGCAATGGGCTTGTGTGCAACAATAATATCGGGCACACTTTCTCTTGACCTGGCAGAACATATTTTTATGAACTATCTGCTTTATTTCATTACTGCAGCAGTTCTTATTGCAGGTTTGGTTTTCAGGCTTTCTGTCACAAAAATAAAGAATTTTGTCGGTTGGGTAACTGCAAAAATACCGGTGCCACTGTTTATATTTTTATTAATTGTAATTTTGGGATTGGTTTCAAGTTTTATTACCGCAATAATTGCAGCATTGATTCTGGTAGAGATTATCCATGCCCTGCCGTTAAAGCATAGCCGAAAGGTTGTGCTGACTGTTATTTCCTGTTTTTCAATAGGACTTGGAGCAGCCTTGACACCTATTGGTGAGCCGCTTGCTACCATTGTTGTATCGGCTCTTAAGGCAGATTTCTTTTATCTCGCCAGAAATATAGGTCTCTATGTCATTCCCTGCATTTTTGCATTGGGGCTTTTAGGTGCTGTAATATCCTCGAGAAAGGAAGCCGTTGATATTCCTTTGGAGAAGGATGAAAATTGGAGGGTAGAAGAAACAAACCTGCCTCAGCAAGAAAACCTTTCAACTGTTTTTATGCGAGCCTTCAAAATATTCCTTTTTATTATTGCTCTGGAATTGTTGGGAGCAGGCTTCAAGCCTTTGATAAATACCTATATAATACAGCTGGACAGCCGTATTCTTTACTGGATTAACATGTCCTCTGCCGTCCTTGACAATGCGACTCTGGCGGCGGCTGAAATCAGTCCTGCAATGAGTCTCAAGCAAATACAGGCAATATTAATGGGTCTTTTATTAAGCGGTGGAATGCTTATTCCCGGAAACATACCAAATATCATTTCAGCCGGGAAACTTAACATTAAAAGCAGGGAATGGGCTAAAATAGGGTTACCGACAGGCCTTGTTCTATTAGTGGTATATTTTGTGATAGTTTTCCTCTTCTAAACAAACCGGTCAGTACCATACCGAATAAAATATATAAAGCAGAAAGCCGGTTTTATAATCCGCTTTCTGCTTTTCTTAACTGTACAGATCTGCAGCAAGCCGCTTTATTGCTGCCTGATCAAGTACCTCATAGCTAAATCCCGTCTTTTTGATAATTCCTTTTTCACATAGATCATTCAGGGTTCTGTGCAGGTGTCTGTAGCTGGTTCCCAAAAGTTCCGACAGCTCCGACAAGTTCTCATTTAAGGTTACTACCTTCTGACCTTTAATATCTGTGACTTCCCCGGCTGCCAGTATAAAACTGGCCAATCTGTTCTCAAGTGAATAAAGCAAATTGATCGCACTGTTTTTTGAGCATCTGTTCAGCTTTTGCCCCAGGGAATTACACATGTATTTCAGGAATTTAGCGTCCTCCAATAGATATTTGGATACATTTTCTTTTGCTATGCCTATACAGTAGGTATCCTCAATTACCTGTACATTTGATGAAGCAGTCTTTGAACCTACAACTTCAACATCACCTATAATCTTCAGGGCATGATAGAAACAAAGCAGCAAAGCCTTTCCATTGCTTACAGTAGTAAATACCTTTGACTTGCCGTCAACTATAAAATAAAGATAGTCGATTTCATCGCCCTCTCTGCAGATAAACTCGTTTTTTTTGAAAAAAAGGAGTTCCATAAAGGGTCTCATGTCTTTTGTAAAAATTGTACCTATACCGTACCTATCCACATATTTATCAATTAATTCCGAGCTTTCCAATTTCACCATAACAATAGCCTCTTCAAGTAAAAACTAATTTTTCCTCTTTACTATGACATATGTCATAACATCTTTCAACAGCATTATGATAAATTAAAATCAATATCAGATTTATGATTTCAATGGGAGGTTAAAATGAACAATTCTATTTCACTTTTTATAGGAGCATTAATATCATTAATGATTATGATCAATGGAAGCTTATCGGCATTTACGGGAAATTACACTTCCATTGTGATAATTCACATAGTAGGTCTTATTGCAATAATTATTGTTATGCTTTGCAGCAAAGCCCGGTTAAAGTTAAGTAAGAGTATTCCACTTTATTTATACAGTGCCGGTGCCATTGGTGTATTTACTGTCCTATTCAACAATATTGGTTATTCTGCCCTGGGTGTATCGCTGCCTCTGGCACTGGGTTTGTTCGGACAGCTGCTGACATCTTTGGTAATAGACCATTTTGGTCTTTTTCAAATGAAAAAAATCAAGTTTGAGAAAAAAAAGTTTATTGGGTTGGCAGTTATCATTTCAGGTATTATTATTATGGCTGCCGTATAGATTGGAGGAAAGAACCATGTTTTTTGCTATAATATCAATTCTGGCAGGTGTTTCAATCGTTTTAGCAAGAATAATCAATTCAGCTCTTGCTTCAAAAATCGGCACCTTTCAGGGCACATTAATCAACTACATTGTAGGCCTGTTTTTTTCAGTCATTTTCCTGTTTATCAGCAACGAATTCAGGAATGCACCGGGAACAAATTTTGGTTCTCTGCCGCTTTGGGCTTATACAGGAGGACTTTTGGGAGTAATTGTAGTTACTCTGTCCAACTATATTACCATGAAGGTATCAGCCTTCTATCTCACTTTGCTGATTTTTGTGGGTCAGCTGTTCAGCGGTATTGCAATAGACTATTTGACTGCCGGAGATATATCCATCGGTAAAATCCTCGGAGGTATTTTGGTACTTGCCGGGCTTACCTATAATCTATTACTGGACAAAAATCGTAAAGAGCCGGCATAACAATATGTCAAGCTCTTCCATCCTCAAGTAACTGCAGAATTTTCTCGGTACAGCGTCTTCCACCGCAAGGCCCGCTGCCGGCTCCAGTGACCTTCTGAACCTCTTCCAGAGTTTTCGCCCCATCCTTTATAACCTTTTTTATTGTTGCCCTTGGAATTGCTTTGCAGATACAAACCTTTGTGATTTTATCCAGTACCTCTGAATTTAAATTCTGGTCCATTATGATCTCCATTCCTCTGATAATCAGCGTTTCAATAGTGTTAAAAAGCCTTTCCTGACTTATTAATCGTGAAACAGCAATATTATTATATATTATTTACCACGCTTTACCTCTCATAACCTAATTTGTTAAATTCCCTACTGATAGTTTCCGACTAACTACACATATTATTCATAGCTAATTGTATTAAAAAATCAATTGACAAACAAATAGTTTTAACATACTATATTTTTTATTTATCAGGAGGATTTATGCTTTTATACGCTGTTATATCTATTAATCTTGCCTTCATATTCTATACTATCGGGGTCTGGTCAGAAAAAATACAGGGAACTCTAAAAAAATGGCATCTGGTGATTTTTTGGGTCGGCCTTGTTTTTGATACCATAGGAACAACTCTTATGAGTAACCTTGCAGAGGGTGGCTTCAAATTCAATTTTCACGGAGTGACCGGACTTCTGGCTATAATTTTAATGCTTGTACATGCTTTATGGGCAACATATGTTATTTTTAAAAATAACAATAAGGTAAAGGCAAATTTCCACAAATTCAGTATCTTCGTGTGGATCATCTGGTTAATACCATTCATATCGGGTGCAGTCATGGGAATGCTCCGCTGATAATTTGGATTTTGTCTGTATGTAAAAACCGGACCTCTTTAAAAAAAAGGCCCGGTCTTTTTAACTTATTGCTTTACAGCAGCATTTAATTCCTTCATTAATTCGTCAACATTAATGCCGTGGGCAAGAGCTCCCTGCTCAATATTTTCAAATCTTGCAGCCATACATCCGAAGCAATGCATGCCGTGATTCATCAATATTTCGGCAGTGTCAGGATACTTTTCAACTATATCGGTAATTGTCCAATCCTTGGTTATCATTTTTTCACCTCCTTATACCCTTCTAACATTATATATTGTATTACATTTTTCTATTTTTAAATACCCATTACTCTCCCGGCCCAATCAGAATCTTTAAAAATTGCCCTGCCAACTCCCACAAGGTCTGTTTTTCCCTGTTCCAGAAGTTCCTCTGCCGCTGAAGCTTCGGTAATACCCCCGGTTAATATGACGGGAATGGATACAGCTTTTTTTATAGCCTCGGACAGCGGAGAAAATATTCCCTGGACCTTGGAGTTTCCAATCACCAGGTTTCTGCAGAAGCCTCCTGAAATATCCAGGATCGCAACTCCGGCCTTTTCAAATTCTTCAGCAGCTGCAAGACTGTCTTCGATTGTAGTTCCGCCTTCAGTATAGTCAGAGGCTCCAAGTCTTAAAAGTATGGCAAAATCTTCGCCTGCGGCCTCTTTTATTGCTTTGATGATTTCAAGATGAATTCGTATTCTGTTTAAAACGCTTCCACCATACTCATCCGTTCTTTTATTTGTCAATGGTGAAAAAAACTGATTAAGCAGGTAGCCGTGGGCTGAATGTATTTCAACACCGTCAAAGCCTGCTTCCTTAACACGTAATGCGGCATCTCTGAAGGCAGAAATCACTCCGGCGATTTCAACGGCAGTGAGCTCATGCGGTATATTGCCGTTCTCGGGATTAGGTACAGCTGACGGAGCTACAGGAACAAGCCCTGTAATTTCCTCCACGGCATCTCTTCCTGCATGGTTTATCTGCATTACAGCCTTTGAGCCATTTTTATGAATTATGGCAGAAAGCTTTTTGAGTTCATCGACTTTACTGTCATCAGCAATTGAAAGCTGGTTTCTGCCGGCTTTTCCTTCCTGGCTTACAAAACTGTGCTCAACGATAATAAGTCCTATATACCCTCCTTTGGATTTTTCTTCATAATAGTCAAGTATATCCTGGCTTATTTTGCCATCCTGCTCAGCCTTCGAAGTGGCCATTGGAGGAAAAACAAGGCGGTTCTTCAGTATTAATTTCCCCTTTTCAAGGGGTTGCTGCAATAAACTCATTTAATTTACACCTCACAGTATTCTCATAATCACTTTATATAATTTACAACATCCACATTTCTTTTTGGTCCTGGGAGAGCTTTCTCATAAGCTCTATAGCCGAAGGAAATTCCGTAATACGGTTCATAGCCCTCAGGTATGTTCATTTCAGCCATTTCTTCCTTGTTCTCGAAGAAAAATCTCATCAGGCCAAGCCATACTGAACCAATCTCCATACTTTCTGCAGCAATAAGCATATTTTGAATAGCTGCAGCACAATCTGCCCTCCAGGCTATAGCGTCTTTTTTTCCTGAAACAACTACCAGAGTGGGGGCATCATAGGTAACTTTAAAATTCGGTTTGGAAGCCATTTTGTTTACCCACTCCTCACCGGATTTAAGCATTGCTTCTCTTACATAAGTATTTATCCTGTCCAACAGCTCTGGATTCTGAATTACTGTAAAATGCCAGGGCTGCTGGTTATGTGCCGTAGGTGCATAAATACCTGCTTCAATTATTTTATCCAGGCTCTCGTTGCTGATTTGCTCAGGCTTGTATTTTCTTACACTTCTCCTGCTTTTGATAACCTCTAAAACATCCTTCATACTAACCTCCATGAGCCGCATAGCGGTCACAAATAATAATGAAACTTTATTTATAAATCTCGTTATAATTCAAGTAATTTAACAATAAAAAACCTCTTTGGGTATAAAATTTACCGCAGAGGTTCTTCAGGTCAGGAGGCAATATATTGCGGGAACTATTTCATCCGAATCTCGAACAGATTTGTTTATCAACAGTACTAAATGCTTTGGGGGATCCAACCCGTCTTCAGATAATAAAAAATCTGGCACATAAAAATGAAACCACCTGTGCCAGCTGTAATATTGATCTGCCTAAATCAGCCCTCTCCCATCACTTTAAAGTTCTGAGAGAGTCCGGGCTTATTAATGTCAGAATTGAAGGTAAACAGAGATTTTTATCAATAAGGTTTGAGGAACTGGAACAAAAATTCCCGGGGCTGTTGGATTCGGTAATAAAAAGTATCTGATGCCAACCTCCGCACTAATATAAGCTCAGTCCTTAAAGCCTGTTTTTATTGCCTTAACGTAATCCGTTCCGAAAATATCCCCAAAAGTCTTCAGGGCTTTGTGCACTGCCTCGAGCCCTTTAACTCCAAGCTGTTCGGACAGTATTCTCCCCACTGTTTTAAAAAGGTGGGCAGTGTGATAATTAAAATCCCGTATACAGCTATCACCAAGCTGAGCCCTTTTCTCTGTCAATAATTCATAATCCTTGTCAGACATGGGAATACCCCAGTCAAATTCGCAGCTTTCAGCTCCCCAGCTTAAATTTGATATGGTTCTGACTGAAAAATCCTTCCGGAAGCCGTGAAAAACCGCATCATCAATGGTAACACAATAGTACTTGCCATACTCAAGCAGGCCATGCTTTTTCCAGGCCTCACACCATGCACACTTATTGTAATATGTAACCAGTGCAGGCTCTGCTTTTGACACACCGCCTGCCATCTCACCCTGTTTTGCGCGCCATTCACCATAAGCCTGACAGTTCACCAGATTCAGCTCATCACCATTTTGCAGTGCACGCCGGGCCATCCTTTGGCCGCGCTCTTCACCATATCGTGTTACGCCATTGATGACTGCATTCTTTCCGTCTTCATGACATATTTCAATGGCGTATTTGGCTAATAATGCAAAAAGTGTAGCGTGGTGTTCTATTGAGCATAAAACTTCAGTCTGTTTGTCCATGTCTTCCTCATCCCATAGTTGTCAGATTCTTAAAAATTATATTTTACTTACTGCCTCTCTGACCCACTGCAATCTTTCCAGCTCTATATCCTTTGGGACTGTGCAGTCAGCACCTACTATCACGCCGGTCTTTCCGGCCTTGTTGACAATATCAGCTGTAAAAGCTTCTAATTCTTCTCTGGAACCTGTATGGAGAAGTTTTCCCGGACGGTTGTCAAAGCCGCCTATAACAGCCTTTCCTCCAAAGAACTTTTTACCTTCTGCGAGATCCAGGTTTTCAATGGTAACTGCCCAGTTAATTGCTTTTGCATCATAATCCTGCCAGACGCTGAGATTATTTTTGTTGCCGTTGTATCCGCAGCAGTGAAGAATATTGTTGGGGCTGAGTTCATTAGCGCTTGCCAGCACGGCCTTTTCACCAGGTGTAATATATTTGCGGTACTCCTCGTATGTAAAGGTACCATTTCCGGGATTCTGAACACTCAGATATATTCCTTCAGCACCGGCTTCCTTTATAACAGCCTGCGATAATACTATAAGATCCTGAGCTATAACATCAAGTGCAAATGCAACTGCTTCGGGAGCCTCCCTGAAATATTCAATTAACTTCCCGTCTGAAATTGCAATTCTTAAGAAGGTAGCAGGTGAGAAAATGTTATAAAATGCGCTTGTGTCCTTCAGGAAGCCCGTAACAGCCTTTACAATGCCGATCTGCTGCTGTATCCACTCATGGTTTTTTCCAAGTGGTGTGAGCTTCTTCAAATCCTCAGCACCGGATAAATTCTTGAGAATGAGACTGGGATAAAGAAAGAATCCGTCGCTCATTATCTTGACAAAATCAGGATCAGCCGCTTTAATAAATTTTTTATGAGATGAAATATTTATTTCAATTAATTCCGGTTTATCAAGACCCTTGCCAAACTCCTCTTCCTCAAGAAAATGAAACCAGAAGCCTACTGGAACTCTGTCCACCTCTTTATTATTAAATGCATCCAACAATCTTTCTCTCTTTGACATAAAACCGCCTCCTCTTAAAACTAATAAGTTAATTAAATAAATTAGTTGAATAAGTTAGTAATAAGTTAATAACCTAATAAGTAAACTTATCAGGTATTGATAATTAAATATAATAAGTGAAATCAGGCAGAATTCTTTTAAGGAACTGCTTTGTTCTTTCTTCTTTAGGTCTTGTAAATATTTCCTTTGGGTCGCCCTCTTCCACAACAACTCCACCGTCCATAAAGATAACTCTGTTTGCAACGTCCTGAGCAAAGGACATTTCATGAGTTACAACCACCATTGTTGTCCCTTCCTTTGCAATCTTCTTCATTACTGTCAGAACCTCACCTATCAGTTCAGGATCAAGTGCAGAAGTTGGCTCATCAAAAAGGATAATATCCGGGCTCAACGCTATGGCTCTTGCAATACCAACGCGCTGCTGCTGCCCGCCTGACAGCTGACTTGGATAAGAATCGTACTTATCAGACAATCCAACCTTGTCAAGTGCCTTTTTACTTATTTCATAAGCCTCGGCCTTTGGCATTTTTCTGCCCACAATAAGTCCCAGAGCTACATTATCCAGAGCAGTTTTGTTATTGAACAAATTATAATTCTGAAAAACGAAAGCAACTTTTTGTCTGATGTCATGTATTTGCTTCTTTGATGCCGTTTTCAGGTTAACATCTATTTCTCCGAAAGTTGCATGCCCCTCATCCGGCTTTTCAAGGAAATTTATGCATCTGAGCAAGGTTGTTTTTCCTGAACCGCTGGGTCCGAGTATTACCACAACATCACCCTTGTCAATATTAAGATCTACTCCTTTTAAAACCTCATTCTTTCCGAATGCCTTGTGAATATTATTAATTTTGAGCATACTGTTTCCCCCTGTTAAGCGATGATTAGGCATTTACACTTTTATAAGTTCTTATACGCTTTTCAAATATTTTAAAACCATACTCCACAATACCGCATATAATCAGATATACCAGGAATATATCTATGTAAGCTTCTACATAGTTATAGCCCACATTTGCTGCAACCTTTGCCCTCAGAGTAATTTCCTTCAACGACATTGCATATCCCAGTGAGGTTCCTTTAATAAGATTTGTTGTAGCATTGCAGATGTTTGGTAATGCTACCGTAAGAGCCTGCGGAATAATGACCTGCACATAGGCCTGGAAATTGCTCAGGCCTACAGACTGGGCAGCTTCCAGCTGACCTTTGCTGACTGCACCAAGTGCAGATCGGAACACCTCTGAAAGTATTGCTATTGTATTTAATGAGAAAACTATGAACGCATACCATATGGGATTAACATCATAAATTTTGATGTTGATGTTAAGTTGGTCAAATATGCCTGAAAGTATCAGAGGAACGCTGTTGTATATTATGAATATCTGTACTATCATAGGCGTTCCTCTTACAAAAGATACGTATACCTGAGCAACGCGGTTCATTACAGGTACCTGATTTATTCTGGTCAATGCCAGGAAAAAGCCCAACGGAAGTGAAATGATGAGTGAGACAATTGTTATAAGAAGAGCCGTCGGTACTCCTGAAAGAGCTACGAAAAAAGTATCAAACAAAAATTTATAATTTATCATCCTGTCACCCCCGGCTATATTGACCTGGCAATTTGTCTGCCTTTGCCCAGTTCCTTCTCTGTCTTTATAAATATTTGCTCAATGGTTACAGATATAACCCAGTATATCAACGACAAAGCTATATAAGTTTCCAGAGCATGAGCATTAAAGTTACCTGCAATTATCAGGCTTGCTTTTCCCATGACATCAATTAAACCGATGGTATACGCCAATGCACCTTCTTTTATCAGTGCCAGCAGCGAATTTCCTATATTGGGAAGTGCAACAACAAATGCCTGGGGAAAAATTATCAGCCTATAGGCATGAAAACTGTTCAGGCCAACACTGACGGCCGCCTCATACTGCCCTTTATCTACCGAATCGTAGGCAGTTCGTATTACCTCACACATGGCAGCAGCAAACTGGAGTGAAAAAGTAATAACAATAAAAACCGTTTTATCCACATCGTCCAGGTTAACTCCAAGGCTCTTTGTAATTGCCGGTATCCCATAATAAGTTAAGAAAAGCAGAACTATGGATGGTGTACATCTTAAGGCAGTAGTATACCCGTTTGCAATCTTCAGGGATATTTTACCTTTTTTAATCTTAGCGACTGCAAGGAAGAAGCCCAGAATGGTTCCAAAAAACACAGACAGTCCTGTAATCATGAAGGTTACACTTAAATACGGTAATAACTTAGGTATTGCTTCTAAAATATATACTGCATTAAAATATTTATCCATGTTCTACCCCAACCCAACTTAAAATCATATTTTTTATCTGTTTACTTTAGCAAGTACTTCGAAAAGATCTTTTCCATAGAATTTTACACTCTGCTCGTTGGTTTTCTTTTCATCTTTAAGCTTCTTGACGGCTGTATCATATGCATCTGCAAATGCCTGTTCCTTTTTGTTGAATAACGGCCAGGTTTTAATAACTGCAAACTCATTGTAAACCACATCATTTACCAAATTGTGATATTGACCTTCATCAGCTTTTACCTGCTTGTTGAATACGCCTTCAATTATTACTCCACCGTCAACACGGCCTTCATTTACCCACTGAACAACGTCAACCGTAAAGTTATCACCGGCTTCAAGCTTTACCTTGTTGTCAGGGTTGGCTTTGTTATATTCATCAATTATTGTGTACTGAGCGTTGTTTGCTGCTATTGGTGCCAATGTAAAACCGGCTTTTGCGAAATCTGCAAGAGTTTTTATATTTTCATTCTGTTTCTTAAGAACAAGTCCTGTACTGCTAAGTCCGAGGAATTCCTTGGGGAATATGAATTTTTCTGTTCTTTCCTGCGTCCAGAAAGCATTCTTTACACCAACCTGATATTTACCCTGTTCAACTCCTAAAAGGAGGTCATCACTTGAAGTGCCCACATACTCAAACTCGTACTCCGGAAGTAATTCATCAACCAGCTTCATTACTTCTACATCATAACCTGTAGCATTTCCATTTTCATCAAGCCAGGATATTGGTTTTGAAGCCTGATCGTATGCAACTTTAACTTTAGTCACCTGGGCACCAGAACTGGATGAAGCTGCTGAAGTTGAACCTGCCGCCGTACCGGTACTGCTAGCTTCTGAACTGCTATTTGATCCACAGCCTGTTATAAAAGCTGCTGTTAATAATCCTGCTGCCACTAAACTTAAAATTTTTCTACTCTTCATAATTTTGATCTCCTTTTCCATATCATCTATAATTGTTAGTATTCATATAAGTTTTATATGTATTGAATATAGTTTAGTACCTTGATAGGAATTTGTCAATATAAATTCAGAAAAAAATTAACAAATTCCATAAAAAATACTTTTTACTAAAAAGGACTTATTTTAGCGGCTTTTAGATTGTTAGTATTGTATACAGCAAGTATTTATGTCGACTTTACCTAATAAAAAAAGATGGTAAAAACCATCTTTTTTATTAAAATATTGATTTATATCATACTAAAACACTATGTTATTATTTCACTTTCTTTATTAACACCTGACAGGTATCTTTACCATTTGCTATTGTATCTCCAAGCTCAAAGGTAAACTTGTCGAATTTGCTTATAATGCCTCTGTCACCATCCATTGCAATGTCACACAGGGCTGATATTCTGGTTTCGTCATTGGTAAGCTTTTTCCAGGCTGCAACAAGAGGACAGTAGTGGAAATCTATTTTTAATTCCTCATCGGTTGTTGTAACATCCATTTCAAAAACCTTCTTTACCTGTTCAGTGGCAAAAGCGGATGAAAATTCTTTTATGTCATCAGTTTTCGGGAATTTATTTTCGCCGTGGAAGCAGCCGCATTTATATATTGCATCCTTTGCAAACTGAATATCCACCCCTCTTTTTTCAGCTTCTTCAATCAGATAATAGAACCAGGTAGCCCTGTGTTCAAAGGCATTTCTCAAGTCAGTGGTATGTTGCTCATTAATTGTTGCTGCATTTTTTATCATAGTTATCTCCATCTCCGGGTTAAAAGCTTTCCTCACTACCCCATTTATTTTTATTACATACTAAACATATAACATTTATATGCTATTTTATATTATACACGCATTTTCCCATTTGTAAACTATGTTTTGATTTAGGCAAGATAAAATAATGATATAGCCAAGATAAAATAATAACAAAAGTGGCATGGACAATAAAAGTGCTTGTCTGGAATTACTCCAAACAAGCACTTTGAAACGGTTATAGCTATAAATTATACAAATCTCATTAAAAAGATTACATTAGAAAAGATTCCTTATAATATCCGTTCCGGCTATGAAAGTTCCTATAGAACTTCCGATATTTGCCATTATAACTATCAGCAGGGTTTTAAGAAAACGGTTTTTAAAGAAACCCTTAAAGCTGAAAATGTCATTTTGAATATTATGAACATCCTGTACAGTAGGCTTTTTCAGCGATGCTTCCACAAGTCCCGCAAACCATCCGCATGCCAGCAGAGGATGCAGCGTTGTAATGGGCGCCGCTAAAAAGGATGTAAGAATACTGAGAGGATGTCCAAGTGATAAGGCTGTAAACAGAGCCGCCAATGCACCGGTCCATAGCACCCACGCAGACAGCTGCTGTACGCCTGTCTGAAAATTTAAAACAAAAGCATATACCAAAAGGCCGGTAATAACTGCCGGTACAATCCACCCCGCAACCTTGGATAAGCTGCTTTTAGGCGGAACAACCGAGATTTCCTCAATATTCTGTGATTTATATATTTCCTGTTTTACTCCAGGAACATGTGCACCGCCCAGAACAGCCACAACCTTTTTACCGGGTGCTTCCTTTATTTTGGCTGCAAGGTATCTGTCCCTTTCACTTATGAGTACTTCTCCTATCTGGGGGTATTGTTTTCTTATGCCGGCCATAACCGACTCCAGCATATCCTCTTTCAGGAGCTCCTGCAGATCCTGGTCGGTAACATCTGTTTCGTCATCAAACGAAAAGAGCAGGCTGGCAAAAAGTTTTGCCTTTTCCCAAAGACTAAGCTTACGCCAGATTCGCAGAAAGGTTGTCTGTATGTTCCTGTCAGCCAATACCAGCTTGGCCCCTGTCTCTTCGGCACTTTTTATGCCCTGTATCATTTCCCCGCCCACATTGGTTTTGAGCTTTTTGGCCATCTTCTTCTGATATGAGCTAAGGGCAAGATTTGCCAATAGAAACCCAACCTTTTTTGCCTTAATAACCTTAATTATATCGGTGCTTTCCCATGCCTTGGGATTTTTGATATTATTATACCTTTCCTGGTCCAGCTCGACGCAGACACTGTCCGGCCGCTCTTCAGAAATAACCTTCTTGACCAGCTGTACACTTTCTTCTGAAACGTGAGCAGTAGCTATAAGCAGAATTTCCTTGTCCTCATATGCTAATCTGGTAACATTGTTTTCATCCATTACATTCAACCTCCAAAAGTTCTGTTTTATTCCGAGATGCTTATTCAGGTGGAGGTACCGCTTAGTGCTGATCGCTGACCATTTTAACAACAGCACTAACAACCTCTTTTTTCATTACTTCATAGTTCATATACTCGTGTTTGTGATATACAATTTCATGGCAGAGATTCTCAATCATACCCATGGCGATATGCACTTTTTCATATGCATTGGCCGGCTTTATACCATGCTGTTCCATAAGCTTTACAATTGTATTGGTAGTAGTCTCTTCAAAATAACAGAAATAATTCCGCACATCCTCGTCTGTATGGGACATTGCAAGCATTTCCTCATGAGCTGTCCTGGATAAGTCATGTGATTCAATAAGCGCTTCTATAAATTTCTCAAGCAGCTCTGTCAGGTCAAAAGGTGACCTTAACTCAGAGATACTCTTGAATACAGGC
The DNA here is from genome assembly GCA_029266335.1 of Eubacterium sp. Lineage (GTDB taxonomy): Bacteria > Bacillota > Clostridia > Acetivibrionales > DSM-1351 > Ruminiclostridium. Next base: position 13,846 of record JAQSXC010000060.1, read on the forward strand.
TGGATTATCCTTTCCGCATAAGCCTGGACTGCCATAAGAAAAATACCTTTTTTATCCTTAAAATAATTATATACTATTCCTGTTGAAACTCCAGCTTCTTTAGCAATCTCAGCTGTATTGGTATTATGATATCCTTTTTCACTAAAAAGCTTAAACCCTGCTTCTACAATTTTTTTCTTCTTCTCTATGGAACGCTGCTGCTTAGGTTCCCGTATATCTGAGATGTTCATGACCTCTCTCTTCTTCCTGTTTAGAAATGATTAATCAACCTTTTTATGGAAATTATACCTTGAAATCAGATTTAATTATTTAATCGTTCCTTAGCTTTAAATCTGTTAACAAATTATGTACTTATTATATTTTAATAAAAATAATATTTCAACTGCAAAACCTGAAATAAATTTCATATTTTTATTGACATATTAATCCATAATATATATACTAAAACCTGAAATATATTTCACATTTTAAATTCATAGTGCAAAATATCTTAAAGAAGTCATAGGGGGTCAATATGAATTCACTTATACAATTTAAAAATGTTTCTAAAGAATATGATATGGGAGCTAAAAAACTACTTGCAGCAGATAATGTGACCTTCTCCATTAACGAAGGGGAATTTGTTGTTATACTTGGTCCCAGTGGTGCCGGCAAATCCACTGTCCTGAATCTTTTAGGAGGAATGGACTTCTCCACCTCCGGGGAGATCATAATAAACAGTCAGAACATATCCAAATATAATGAGCAGCAGCTGACAGACTACCGGGCTGAAAATGTCGGCTTCGTATTTCAGTTTTACAACCTTATTCCTACACTAACTGCCCTGGAAAACGTAGCACTTATTAAAAATGTTGTTAAAGCGCCGCTGGACGCAGCAGATGTATTGGAGTCCGTGGGACTGGCAGAACACTTGAGAAAATTCCCGTCACAGCTTTCCGGCGGCGAACAGCAGAGAGTCTCCATTGCCAGAGCCATATGCAAAAACCCTGCCATGCTGCTTTGTGATGAACCCACCGGAGCCCTTGACAGTGAAACTGGTGTTGTTATTCTGTCGCTGCTTCAGAAAATGAGCCGGGAACAGAATAAGACGGTTATCATCGTAACACACAATGCAGCTCTGGCACAGACAGCCGACAAGGTTATAAGAATGAAAAACGGAAAAGTCAGGGAGGTAACTGTTAATACTGAACCCCTTGCCGTAAGTGAGGTGAACTGGTAATGTTGTTTAAAAAAATGCTCAGGGATATGAACCACAACAAAACCCAGTTCATCTCTATTTTTATTATGGCTTTTCTCGGGGTTTTCATCTATTCAGGTGTGGGCGGAGAATGGGTTGGACTGCAAAAGACGTCAAACACCTATTATGACACCACAAATTTTGCAAATGTATGGATATACGGTAAGAATTTTTCCGAAAACAATGCAGAAGCAGTTTCAAAGGTAGAAGGTGTTTCACAGGTTCAAAGACGGCTCTCCCTGGATGCTGTCGGTGAATTTGACAACAGTCCCGGCCTGAAGCTGCATTTTGTTGAAAAAAACAATATCTCCAAATGCTATATAATTTCCGGTCAGGACTTTTCTGAAGACAGTGACGGCATATGGCTGGATGATATGTTCGCCAGAGCCAAAGGTCTCGAGCCCGGTGAAACCATAACACTTTCTGTTCTCGGTACAAAATTTGAGAAAAAGATTATGGGGACCATTCTCAGTCCTGAATATGTATTTGCTGCAGGAGGTAATGATATTGTCCCGAATCATTCTAATTTTGGTTTCGGCTATTTGCCTGCAAAAGCCTTTCCAAAAGGCATGGATATATTCTATACAGAGCTGTTGGTGGAAACCGGCAGAACACCCGATGCCAGGCTGGAAAACGACATAGCTGCTGCTCTGTCAGGTCATTACAGCGTTTACCTCGATCGTAAAAATTTTCCAAGCTATTCAATGTTTTATGAGGAAATCCAGCAGCATAAGGCAATGGGTTCTGTTTTTCCCATTGTTTTTCTGGTAATAGCTTTGCTGACAATATTAACCACCATGACAAGAATGGTAAATAACCAAAGAACCCAGATCGGCACATTAAAGGCATTGGGTTTTAAAAAGAGAAAAATACTTTTTCACTATATATCCTATGGCTTCTGGCTTTCTCTGTCAGGAGCACTTCTTGGTGCAGTTGTCGGCCCGCTGACATTGCCTAATCTGTTTTACGGAGCCCTGAAGACAACCTATACTCTTCCCGAATGGAAGCCGGCCATTTCACCGGTGTTCTTTGTGATGGCAATGCTAACCGTCCTTGTATGTACATTTGCAACCTATATGGCATGCAGAAGCAATCTGCTGGATACTCCTTCACAGACACTGAGACCAAAGGCACCAAAAGTTATGAAACAGGGAGGCTATGAAAATACTGCTCTGTGGGCAAAACTTGGCTTTAGCACTCAATGGAATCTCAGAGATATCTCCAGAAGTAAAATCCGCTCTGCCATGGCCGTGGTGGGTGTGCTGGGCTGCAGTGCTCTGCTGGTATGTGCTTTCGGCATGCAGGACAGCCTGGATGATGTTATAACCTGGCAGTATAGTGATATCAATCAATTCTCAACAAAATTGTCACTTTCTGAAAAGGTTTCCGAGCAAAATATTGATAAAATACTGTCACAGACTGAAGGACAGGCTTTGATGGAGGGCGCAGTTGAAATAAAGGCAAATGATATCAAAAAGACAGGAGAGCTTGCGGTTACCGACAACGTTTCTTTAATAAGGCATACCAGTCCACAAAGAGACTTTATGGAACTGCCCTCAGACAAGATATCAATAAGCTATAAAATGTCAAAGCTGCTTGGAGTTAAAACAGGAGATGAGATCTCTTGGCATATTTACGGCCAGGAAAAATGGGTAACCGGCAAAATTGGAGCTATTTACCGTTCACCGGTGTCACAGGGAATTACACTTTCAAAAGAATTATTTGAGAAACTGGGATTCACTTTTGCACCTACCTCTATAGTAACAATGCAAGTAGTTGACAAGCTGCCCGATGGTGTCGAAAGCAAATGGTCCAAGGCTGATCTTACCGAAAGCTATGAAACAATGACTGAGGCAATGAACATTATGGTATACATTCTAATAATTGCTGCTGCCCTGTTGGCTGTTGTAGTACTGTACAATCTGGGGGTCCTTTCCTTTACAGAACGCCAGAGAGAGCTGGCCACCCTGAAGGTTATAGGCTTTCAGTCAAACAAAATCCGGCATTTGCTTCTAACTCAAAACATCTGGCTGACAGCTGTCGGCATAGTTATGGGAATACCCTGCGGCAAATGGCTGATTGACTATATGATGTCCTTCATGGGAGACAGCTTTGATATGATGAGTATAGTGACTGCCCTGACAATCGTTGTCAGCACAGTAATAACCTTTGTGGTATCGGTAGTAGTCAACCTCATGTTCTCGGGTAAGATAAGAAGAATAGATATGGTGAGCTCACTTAAGGGCGTTGAATAATTTGAACAGGGCTTCGGAGAGATGAATCCATTTAATCATCTGCCCGGAGCCCTGTTACATGGCTGTAAAATTATCTCTTGCATTTTAAAAAGGCTGAAACACTGTCCCAAATACAAATTCCGGTAAAAATAACAATAGTAAATAATGAAGTCCCTAAAAACCAGGTTTCCATAATCTTTACTTCCGGCAATTTAAATATTTCAGAAAGCTTTGTAAAAAAGGCCTGGTTAAATAACATGCGGTCATTGAACAAAAGTATTACCAGCAAGCTGACAGCTGCGTTTTGAACAGCATTGACAATAGCCAGCGGTACAGTCCACCTTCTCTGAACAAATTTCCAGATAACTGTACAGAGTTGCACCAGGGCAATTAATAAAATTGCAATGATGTAATGGTGAAGCCTGTCAATGTTAAACAGGGGTATGATATCTATTGTTCCGTCTTTCGTCAGATACATAGCAATCAACTGGGGTTTGAAGTACAAAAGGGCGGCGAAAAGGATGGTACAGAACATAGAAAAAATTGTTTCGGCACGTGATATTTTTGCTTTTTTAGATATTGGAGCTGTGGGCAAATCATCCAGTGACCACTTTTTCTTGACAAAGGGCAGCTCTCCTTCACTAATTCCGCTTCTTTCCATTACAGCAAATACCAGGGTCACTATAAAAGCAGCTTGTAAGCCTCCGGTTATTGCAGTTGCCAGCAGTTCTGCAAACATTTCGACCCATAAATCAGCCTTGCCAATGCTGTCGATATCGCCAACCGCCCAATCAAATAGTGAAATACAAACTATTATGGTTACCGCAATTCCAACAACTGTCTTTAGTACAGAAAAGTAGCTGTCATAAAGCCCCGGTCCAATAAGATATTTCTTTGTAGAATTATACTCCTGTGCAAGTTTTTTGGGATTCCCCATTTTCTCCAGTACTTCTCTGATATCACTGTCTGTCGGATTTTCAGGCAGCATATCCTCTATATTTGATCGAAGTTCATCTGCAACATCATAACGTATATCTTCGGGCAAGCGTTCCATGACTGCTAATACATATCGTTCTATAAGGCTCATGTTTCATCCTCCTTTAATAATACTTCCAGCTGTTCCGAGAGGTTTCTCCACTCTTTCTTAAGTGCCTGGTAAACTTTTTTTCCTTCATCACTTAGAACATAAAATTTTCTTGGTCTGCTTTCGCTGGTATCCCATTCACTTGTCAGAAGGTTTTGTTTCTCCAACCTGCGAAGAAGTGGATACAGGGTTCCGGCTTCTATAGGTGTATTTTTTCCCTCCAGCTTTTGGGCAAGGGAATATCCATATTCAGGGTTGTCAAGCTGGCTAAGAACCGAAAGCACCAGCGTACCTCTTTTTAATTCAATGATAAGCGAGCTTATCAATTCATCAAAACTTTCCATTTGATCACCTCACAATAAGTATACTGTACGACATACACTATTGTCAATATCAAACTATTTAAAATATTATATTATTTGAAATAATAATATAATTGAAATTTGATATTAATTATTTTTTAACACAACTATTCCCAATTACGCAAAAAAAACCCTGACAGCGCCAGCTATCAAGGCTTCCCAAACAAAATCCAACAGATACGGTCTATAAATATTTTTTATATGTCACTACATTCCTTATCTTGCTGCAACCTTTCTTTTTCTCAGTATGATTGCAGTTCCACCAAGAACTACCACAGCAGCAGCCGCTCCCAGAGTAATGGCCAGGGTTGAGTTACCGGACTTCACTGCTGTATTGTCTGCCACAGCGGATGTTGTGTATATTTGTTCATTCTCTTGTGCACTTGTTGTTTTGTATACTCTTCCCTCGTTTACTTCAGCTGTTCCGCCTTTTACATCGCGTTTAGCATCTTCAGCTGTAAAGATTTCTCCTTTGACGGGCTCACTTCCGGTATTGCCCTGTACTGCCTGATCGGGTGCTATTTGAGGATCAGCCGCAGCTGTCATTGCAATGACTTTCTGTCCATCCACAACCTTAATCTTGTCCTTGCCAAATATGCCATACAGGTATTGTGCATTTTCATCATTCAGAGGCAGAATGCCAATTTCAACATAGTTGTCCATGGGGGCTGTGTAAGTTACGCTTATGCCCTTTTGTTCCAATTCCTTCTGATGCTCCTTGAACAGGTATAGATCAATTTCATTCTGCTTTTTCAATATTTCCTCATTAACTGCTGCAGGACTGGAAACAGCTTCATCCGGGTTATCCGAAACCATGGTGATACCCACAGTCCCACTGCCCCGGGAAGCCCCGGACTGTCCTCCCTCGGATACTGCAGCATTAACAGCTGCTGCTGAAAATACTGAAATACACATACTCAATATAAAAACCTTTGCGAATTTTGATTTTATCATAATAATGTCCTCCAAAATTTAATTCTCCGGCTAATTTTTACTATTGCATTGACCCGGCAACCTTAAGTGCCATTTCCTCATTTAGCTGTCCAGTAACCGAGTAATGTATTCCATCCTTTAACCAGTGTAGTTCGGTATGCTGATTCTTCATGGCAGTGTCCTCTTTTGCCTCTTCTGTCCTGACATATCCGGAAACCCCATGTACATCAACTCTTCTGAAACCTTCAAAGCCATCCCTTGTACCTGTTTTTTCCTGGCTTACCTGAAATGCTGCATTTTCTGCCGTATAGTTAATAGTTATTATGTTTGCATTTTGTATATCAGTTCCCCACCCTACCACATTATTAAGCTTAAAGCCTTCAGGTATAAACCCTGGCTTCAGAGCCTTTTCTCCAAAAGCCATTCTGGCTTGTTCCCAGGTCTGAAACTCTAACTGCAACTCCGACTGGGCTGCCTTAAGCTGGTTCTGAGCACTGTCCCGGGGCATATTTCCTGTAGACTGTGCTGATTCTAGCATTAAAGTAGCTTGGGAATTACTTTCCCGTACTGCAGTTCTGTTATGGGGAAACCATCCCATTAAGTTCACTGCTGTGACTATAAGTATTACACAGGCTGCAGGTACCAGAATACCTGTTACCGATTTATAGCTGTTTCTTTTACATCTTGCCAGAGTACTGGCTTTAAGTTCCTCGCCAACCACTATATCCTTCATTATTTCATCCGAGATTTTCTTAAAATCCTTCATTCTGTCCACCCGAAACCACCCCTCCTCCCAATTTTCTTTTCAAAATTTCCCGTCCTCTGTGCAGCCGGCTTCTGACGGTTCCTTCGGCTATATTTAAGGTTCTGCTTATCTCTGCCGTATCACATTGGTGATAATAGAAAAGTATGATCACTTCCTTGTAGCTCTGAGGAAGGGAGGTTACTTCTTCAAAAAGACGCCTGTTCTCATCTTTCCGAACTATTTTACTTTCCACATCAGTTACATCATCATTTTCAATTGCAACTTTATCACTTAGCAAAACCCTTTTAATCCATGTGCTTCGCAGTATATCCTTGCATACATTGATTGTAATTCTGATAATCCAGGTTTTTTCACTGCTCTCACCCCTGAAACTACCAAACTTTTTATAGACTTTATAAAAAACCTCCTGAAACGCATCCTCGGCTTTTTGCATATCCTTTAAATACATGTATGAAGTTCTAAGTACATCATTGCCGTATGAGTTAATCAATCTCTCTATCTCTGCTTCAATATCAAGTTTTTTATTGTTGTCCATGCTATTGTCCTTTGGTACCGAAAGGAAATACATGTTCGGCCTCCTTCCCTGGCAGCTTTCACTTATTTGACGCAATATTCTTTTTTTATGCTCCCGAATCAAGAAAATTTGCTATGCTCAGTCTTTTAGTATAAAAATAAAAAAGACTCAAACATAACTTTTGAATTATGCTTGAGTCTTATACTTATTTATGGTTAAAAAATAAATTCCCCATTTTATATCGGCTATTTTAATCAAACCTGGCTTTTATTTTTCCAAACCGGTTGGTTTAAGAGCATTGTGCTGCAATATATAATCAACCTCTTCGTATCCTTCCGGATATGCGAAGTTATACCGGGCCGGAAGTGCAAAGACGTATTTTTCATTACGGCCCAGTTCTTTTGGACTTATGCCGGCTGCACCAATCCCAAATTCATCTTTCTGAAGCGCATCCCATTGCTTTAATGTCATAATCATGATGGGTATATCCTGACGTGGCTTTTCTTTAGTCCACAGGGGATGCCTGATGTATATGAGAGGACCCTCTTCGGCAGATTCGGCATCTGCCCCCGGAGCATTTCCCTTCCATTTGTCGGTTATAATGCTGTAGTTCTCCCAACCGGACGGCAGAAAGAATTTAAAACCATATTCAGTATTTTCATATACAAGCTTGTTTTCAACTGTGTTTGAGGCAGTACTTGTATTTGTATTCGCACTTGCACTTGCTGCGGCAGTATTTGATTTAAATGCACATCCGGTTAACACACATACTCCAAGTATTATTAACAAAAAAGAGAGTTTTTTCATAATGTACTTCCTTATCTTCTTTTAATATTGCTCTATATTCTCAGGATACCTTAAATAGCAGCATTATTTGTTACAAGATAGTAATCTATTCCTTATCGGCCCTGTCATCCTTCTCCCGCTCAGTGCGTCTTTTTAATTTCTTCTTTCTGATGTCTTCAAGTAGTTCTCTTGAAAACTCTGTGGACAATCTGGTTCTTAATTTCCTTCCTTCATCTGAATTGACAAACAGCTTGTTATCCCTCCGGACAAAAACAATCTTTGTGGCTATATAAAGCATGGAATACGCTGCAATCATTATTATACCGGCTATGAGTCCTGTTACCTGTCCCGGGATAAAAGGCATGCTGAAGATGATAATTATTAGACTCAGCAGGGCAATCCATGAAGTAATGGGATATCCCGGCATCTGACACTTTCCCTCCGGCGGGCAGCCATATTTCTTTCTGAATCTAATATGGGTAGCCATTATAACAGCGTAGGTGAACAACAGGGCAAAGCCGCCGGAGCTTACCAGAAACAGATATACCCTGGGCAGCAGCAGACCGATTCCAAGTCCAATAAGCATAGAGAAGCCTGAAAACAGTATTCCTCGATAAGGGACATCCTTTTCATCCTTGAGCCATTTGGGGGCATGTCCCTCTTGGGCCAGAGAGCGCATCATCCTGCCCAGGCCGAACATTGCCGCAAGCATGGTTGACAGTATTGCAGTTATCAATACAAAATTGATGGCAGTTCCTGCCCAGCCCATGCCCTGTCTATTCAAGGCCGCCACCATAGGACTTATATTTTCATTCAAGGCCGCTGTTGGGACAAGTGGAAGAAGTACTGCTACAGAAACTATATAAAAACCCACCAGACTGATTACGGTATAAAGAATTGCCTTTGGTACTGTCTTTTTTGGATTATCTGTTTCGGAAGCGGCCAGCCCGATTATTTCAAAGCCGGCATAAGCGAATATTACAATAAGCATACTGCCTGCAATTCCCTTTATTCCTCCAGGCATCAAGGACTCCCGGCTCAGCTCTCCTGCACCTATTGCAGCTGTTCCGGGCATAAAACCCAATATCATTAATAGCCCCAACAAAATGAATGAAGCTATTGCCAGGAGTTTAACTGCTGCCAGGCCGCTTTCAAGCTTGCTCAATTTATCCGCTCCCAGCAGATTCAGCAGTGTCACACCAATAATTATACTGCTGCCCAGAATGGATATTGAAACATTGGGAATCCACTCTCTTATCAGGATCGATACTGCAGTGGCTTCACTGGACATGGCCAGCACCATCCCTGTCCAGTAAACCCACCCCACAGTAAAGCCGGCTCCGGGGCCGAAAGCCTGAGTGGCAAATGTCCTGAAGGAGCCAGAATCGGGATTGGCCACCGTCATTTCAGATAAAGCAAACAATATAAAATATACTAAAATTCCACCTAATATATAAGAAATGATTATAGATGGTCCTGCTGCCTGAATCGCCACAGAAGACCCTAAAAAGAACGAACCGCCTATTACCGTCCCTAAAGCCATCATTGTCAAATGCAAGGGTGACAATCCTTTATGCGTCTTTTCCATAATTTATCTCCGTTTATCATCGCATATTGCGGTATTAAAATAACTTTGACTTATTATTTTAAAAATATTATTCCTTAAATTATGAAAAAGATTCTTTGAACACTCCCTGTTATTTTATATATATGTAAATTGACCGGTTGCATGCTCTTAAAACTTATCTCCGGCTGGTATTCTTTTCTATTAATATCATTTACCATTAGCATTATTTTTCACTGGTATTACTTTTCGCCGGTATTATTTTCAAAATCACCTTTTGAAATATCCTGAGCTCGGCTATTAATTATCAATCCGGCAATTCTGCTGTAATTCAGTGTTTCGATGCGGGAAATGGGAATATTGGCACTTATTATACCGTTATTGCTTTTCTTTAAATAAGAATAAATAATATGTGCCTCATCAATTTCTTCCTGACTCAAAGTTTTTTCTGTACTCCCCTTGGGTATTTTGAAGGAATCTCTGGCAAGGATTTTCAGTTTATTTTCAAGTGCATTGCAATCCCAGTCCGAAAGAGTCAGCTCTTCCTTTTTCAACAGTCTGTTACCCTTGATAAAAAAGAGTTTAGCAGTTGACTCACCGTATTTCTCAGCCGCTATAACATTTCGCCCGTAACCCGAGATTTTTATAACCTTTTGCTTATAGAGCACATGTCTGATTCCTTTTAATTGTTCTCTATATGCTGCTGCTTTTTCGAACTCCAGCCTTTCTGCAGCCATAAGCATTTTTGACTTCAAATTTCTCAAAGCTTCCTGGTCCTTTCCCTGAAGCAGCTGTACTATTTTATTTACTTCCAGCATGTAAGGCGCTGATACATCTGTTCCAGTGCATGGTCCCGAACAGGTTCCCAGGTGAAGATTAAGGCATCCTGATGTACTCTTCTTAACAGTTTTGGAATTACATTTTCTGATCCCGTAATGGTTCTTTAGAAACACCACTGCATTCTCTACTGAACTCTGACTTGTAAAGGGTCCGAAATACAAAGCCCCATCTTCCCTGGTTTCAGTTACCATTTCGGGTATGGGATACTTTTTGTGTACAGGAATTCTAATATATTTATAATTTTTATAATTCTTTAACAGCTTGTTATATGGAGGCCGCATTTCCTTAATAGTCTTACATTCCAGTAAAAACGCCTCAAGTTCGGTATCCACAGTGATGTAGTCAAAGTCGTGAATTTGCTGTATCATTTCTATAATTTTAGAGGAATGGTTTTTACTTTTCTGAAAATATTGCGAGACTCTGGCTTTAAGATTCTTGGCCTTACCCACATAAATAACCATTCCATATAAATTCTTCATAAGGTAGATTCCCGGTTGCCTGGGAAGATTCTTTACTGCTTCTTTCGGTTCCATAGGCTTGTCCTTTTAACTAGATTGGTAGTTATTATTATAACATATAAAATTCAGGCTTTATAATTAAAGAATTCTTAAACTTGACATCTTCTTCTGAAAGACATATACTCTAAATGACTAAATAAACATTTTTAGTCATTTAGAGTATAAAAAGGAGTGTAAGCTTGCATGCTGCTTAAATTGAAAGAACGAAAATACTTTTTATTTTGCGTATTAGCCGCTGTCAGCGCCGCTATAATTGCTGCCGCAGATTATCTTCTCGAATATACCGGAAATTCCGAACAGACCACTACATTTGTTGACCCCTTTTGGGCCAGTATGTCTTCCTGGCGTTTTCCGCTCTCACTGAACTTATGTGCATTTTTCATTCCGTTTTATTTGTTGGGCTTTTGGGCCATCAGGCGCCGGCTGGCGTTAACCCATCCCCGCTCGGCAAAGGTCTACTTTGGAACTGTTTCATACGGTGTGATCATGGGAGCCTCTTTTATACATAGTGTTTTAAGCTATTTTCCAATGATTTATCAAAAGCTGACCGGAGCTGGACAGGAGGTACTGGCAGAAGAAATAATAAATAACATAATGACCGCCATAATGCCTGTTTTTATTGTTCATTACATACTATCCTGGGTTGTTCCGCAGATATTGTTATTTATTCTTATAATAAGAGGTAAGACTCATTTCAACCGCTGGACAGCATTTTTAAATCCATTCATATTTCTGGTTTTCGGTTCTCTTTGTGCCCTTCTGTTCCCACAGGAGCTTCAGTTTCTTTATGTCGGTATAATAAACAAGGGCAATGTGGCTTTGTTTGTATTGGCAGCTATATATGAATATAAGTTCTGGCAACATGAATAAGAGTTCTTGCTTTGCTGACACTATGAACCTGTTGAACAGTAGTGCCGCACACCAAACCGCCAGACTAGAATACACGGAATAATAAAGACAACTCCATAGAGTGGTGTCAGCATGTAATGTAACTGATTTTCTGGTACCCTTCCCAGAATATACAGCAGCGGATAGTAATTGATGCATGCAAATGGGACAACAAAGGTAAAAAACCGGGTCACCCACTTTTTGTATATGTCCAGGGGATATTGGGACATTTCTCTGCCTCCGTCAGTGAATATACTTGCCGCCTCAATTCCCTGAATGGTCCAGAAACACATTGTAGCTGCCAGAATAAATATTCCGGAGAATATAAAAACTCCACCTGTAATCATAAATAAAAGAGTAATTACTTTGGCAATGCTCCAGGTTATGTTCAGGTTGCCCAAGGCTATAACAAGGACAAAAATACTCTGAAGGAATCTGCCGATACGTGAAAATTCAAATTTTGCTCCCAGTACCTGTAGTATTGTGTTTCTCGGCCTTACCAGAATCCTGTCGAATTCTCCGTTTGAAATAACTGATGAAAAAGAATCAAAGCCCCTTACAAAACATTCACTTACGGAAAAAGCAATATGGATAACTGCAAAACATAATGCAACCTCATAAAAACTCCAGCCTTTAATATTTCCAAATCTTTCAAACAAAAAATAAAGGCTTGCAAAAACAGATAAGGGAACGAAAAACTGTCCTGTGGACAGCAAAATAAACGACAGTCTGTACTGCATCTGAGACTTCAATAGAATCGACATATATTTTAAATACAAGCTCATATACCTTTACCCTCCCTGTACTACTACTCTGCGAA
>JAQSXC010000274.1 GCA_029266335.1 Eubacterium sp.
TTCTGGCAGTGTTTTATCAGCTAAGAACTTACTGATTTTCACCAGAAGCTTCGCCTCATTCTTTGCAGTTGTCTTCTTCCAGACAAAGCTGTATTTATTAGCGCAGGCTTCAATTTTTGTTCCGTCGATAAAGACATTTTCAAAATCAATTTCACCCAAATCATGAAGTTTTTCAATAAACTGCCCAAAAAGGTCTTCTATACAATCTGCCAAGCGTTGTGTCCGAAATCGTGCGATAGTGTTATGATCCGGGGCGGATTCACCTTCCAGAAGCCACATAAAGTTTACATCACGGCGACAGGCCAATTCAAGCTTGCGTGATTCGGTGATGTCTTCCATGGTTCCGTAAACTATGCCGAGCAGACTAACAGAATCATCTGCGGGGATAAGAAATTCTATGCTGGTGGGCAAACATAGTTGAACATGTCTGCTATTTTTGCTATAGTTTTTATGTAGGTTTATTGTTTTCACAAACTTAATTCTACAACATTGAGCGACTCTTTCCGCTTTTTGGATTTTTTACACAGAAAAAGACTGCCTCAAATTTTACTTTATTGCGACAGCCCCTTTTCTCAAATTTCAACTATGTGTTTTGGTATTAGATTGCCTCCAGCAGGAACAAACAGGAATAATAATCGCCCTGCTTGGTTTCTCCCAATTCAGTCTCTTTCTTTGACACCCCGGAAGCCCTGTCGGATATGACAAGTCCGCAATTCATCAGCTCATCTCCATAATGGCTTGTCTCTCTGGAGGAAACCGTATATTGGCTATCCTCCTGAAGCCCCTTCAGTACCAGCCTTTTATACCCGGTATTTACCGGCTGCAGCACACGGTAATATCCCACCAGCGCTTGCATTCTGTCCTCGGAAACCACCATCCATGCTGTTTCATTTTTTTCAAAAGGATTGGAGAGCCTGTAGAAAACTCCTTTTTGAATAAGTTCCCTGTACTTTTTCATAAACTGTACCTGCTGTGCCACACTCTGCTGTTCTTCCGGAGAAAGCTGATTCAAATCGAGCTCATATCCGAAGGTTCCGAAATATGCGACATTGGCCCTGGTATCTATGTGAGTGTTACGGAATACCTGATGGTTCGGAACCGCAGAAACATGGCTTCCCATGCTGCTGAGAGGATATACATAGGAAGTCCCATATTGTATTTTCAGACGTTCAACAGCGTCGGTATCATCCGAAATCCAGCCCTGAGGTGCATAATACAGCATACCAGGGTCGAACCTTCCCCCTCCGCTTGCACAGGATTCAAACAAAATGTGCGGGAACTTTTCAGTCAACCTTTCATACAGCTTGTACACACCCAGTATGCAGCGGTGAATGACTTTTCCCTGACATCCGGCATCCTGCCCCTGTGAAAACACCTCGGACATACTCCGGTTCATATCCCATTTTACATAGGATATGGGAGCTTCCTCCAGAACCTTCTCCACCAGTCCGCCCACATATTCAATAACCTCATCCTTTGAGAAGTCCAGCACATACTGGTTTCTTCCATGGCTTATGTTTCTGCCGGGGGCTGCCAGCATCCACTCCGGATGCGCTCTATACAAATCACTGTCCTTGTTGACCATCTCAGGCTCAAACCAAAGTCCGAATTGCAATCCCAATTTCGTCACTTTTTCAGCTATTCCCTTGATGCCTCCGGGAAGTTTTTTGGGATCAGGAAACCAGTCCCCCAATGAGCTGTTTGCATCGTCGCGCTTTCCAAACCAGCCGTCATCGAGTACGAAAAGCTCAATTCCAAGCTTTTTGGCAGTCTCGGCAATTCCTATAATTTTCTCTTCATTAAAATTAAAATAGGTAGCCTCCCAATTGTTAATCAAAATAGGACGCGGCAGGTCTCTCCACTTTCCCCTCGCCAAACGGGTACGGTAAAGCTTGTGGTAGGTTTGGCTCATCTTGTTGAGGCCTTCATTCGAATATACCATTACTACTTCAGGTGTCTGGAATGTATCACCCTTAGCCATCGACCACTGGAATCCATTTGGATGAATACCCATTAATATTCTGGTTACATCAAAAGTATCCACCTCTACCTGCGCCAGGAAATTCCCACTGTATACAAGACTGAAACCTAAAACCTCACCGGTAAACTCACCTGCCTCCGGTCTTTTTAAAGCCAGAAACGGGTTGAATTGGTGGCTGCTGCTTCCGCGCATGCTGTATACGCCTTGTACTCCATAATGCAGCTGATGTACATTTACGCTGCGCTCTCTTCCCCATGCACCCGATAAATCGATCATTTCATAATTATTGTCCGGAAGGTCGATACTGGCACTCATAGCAGCCTTCAGAGTGATCCCCTCGGCACTGCTGCAGACATATCTTGCATTACGCGTTAATACAGGCATTTCTTCATAGATAGTATACGTCAGAATCAAATCCGTTTGAATGAGTGCATCCTCCAAAAAAATTTCCAACGTAACTGCTTCCCCAGGAGCTTCGGTATAAGTGGCGGGCAATCCTGCAAGCTTTGGTTTGCCTTCATAAATGCTGTGACTCTTGTATTTGAAGTCGGTAATCAAGCTTCCATTCTTCTGTTCTATTTCAAATGCGGAATAACGCATATCCCCAGTGCCGTATGCCGGGTATTCCTGTTTGACATGTTCAAGGGAAAACACGTGGTTGCCTTCAAAAACACAGGGCGCCATATCCCTGAACCCATATTCCAACAAGTGACCGAAGCTTTCCCGGTCGTTGATGTGCTTTCCATAGTACAGCTGTCCCAACTGTTCATTATCCATTATTTTAAAGATATAGCTGATTTCATTGTTATATAAATGAAATTCCCTGGAATTTTCATGATAGACTATTGCCATGACACATTCTCTCCTTTTCCGTAGCACCTATTAAGTAAAGTAATGCTAAATCAATTTTAAGTACGATTTAATTCAATTGATCTCTATTTGTTTATTCTACCGAAATAGCATATGGAAGGCAATACATTTTAACAAATACTAAAATATTTATAGTTATAACATACAGGTTACATGAGAAGTCATTACAGCTTGTTAATTTCTGCATGGAATATTTTGGGAGTACGTGATACAATACTTTTATTGGAATTTTCAGGTACTAAGTCTTAGATATTTTATCTATTAGTACGTATTCAATTGTAGTTATCAAGAATATTGTAGTATTATTTAGGTAATGGTTATTGGCTTTTATCAATAATTTTGGTAAATAGCATTGGTTAAGAAATATGAGGTCTGAGTACGTGCGTATATTTAAGCCTGTAAATAAAGAGCCCGTGGAAGGAAAATGAAGATGTATAAATTGACAATAACAGATAAGCAATGGTGGTGCTATGATATATTGGGTAATATAGGCTGGATTGCATATTATACAGGACTGGCTCTTTGTCTGTTAAGAAATCCTACGTATATGCAGAATAAGGTTATTTTTATTTTAGTTGTTTTTGGGGGCTTATTATGTGCTGCCTTAATATTTACAGGACTCGTAGAACTTATAAGCGAAAGAGTCAAAGGTCTTTCAAGGATACTATCAAAGACAAGACTGTATAGAGGTTTTGGAGCCATCGCCTGCGGTTCATTTGCAGGCGCAATCGTATCTGCTGTTGCTTTTGTTTTAATTTTGATAACTAAAGTAAATATCAATGCAAGTATTCTCTATCTTGCAATAATGAGCGGTGGTGCGGTATTATGTTTTATTTTTGTGTGGTTAATATTCAGAGGCTTTGTGAAACAAGATAAATTAAATTTCAATTTAAAGAGGGGATAACATGAACAAAACTTTTCTTGATATAGGAGAAGACGGGTTTTATGGTGCGTATTATCCGAATCACGAAGAAAGCACCAGAGCGATTATTCTGATGCTTGGCGATGCGGTTGACGACAGAATGGCTGTTTCAGGTGTGAAATGGTTTCATAAGCAGGGATGTAATGTGTTGGCCATGTCTCCCGGAAAAAAAGACTATGGCCATCATAACTATCCTTTAGAGCGATTCGAGGCTGCAATTCGCTTTCTCAAAGCAAAGGAGAATACAAAAATAGGAATTGCCGGTGCCTCCACTACCGGCATGCTGGCTTTGGTCGCCGCGTCCTATTTTCAGGATATTACACTGACGATTGCCATGTCGCCCAGCGATTTTATTATGGAAGGCTTTTATCAGGATCGGCTTGACGGAGCCCGTGAAAGGCCGGGCGTCAATGAATCAAGTGTCTCCCATCAGGGAAAGCCGTTGCCGTATCTTCCGTATGCGTACCGTCATCCGCTGTATTGGCAAATGATTAAAAAGGAGTCAAAAGAGAGCGGAAATCTCATCGCAAGCAGGGAAATGTTTAATGAGTCGGAAAAGTTGTATCCTGTCAGCGAAGAAGAAAAAATCAAGATTGAGAGGATTAAAGGCCTCATCATCCTTGTGGGCGCTGAGGACGACGCGCTGTGGGACACTTGCAAATATATCAGAAGAATGAAAAAAAGGCTTGAAAGCCATCAGCATGACAGTCAATATGAAGCGCTGCTTTATCAGTACGGAACACATTTTGTATTTCCGCAGACAATGCTGGAGTCTTTCATGCCAGTAGTCTCCGGCTTGCTCATTCGGCTTGCATTTAAATCGGGGAGGCAAAATCCAAGGGAATGCAAGAAAACAAGAATGAATATTGAAGCAAAATTATCGAAAGCGATTGCAAACTGGTAACTTTTCAAATTCTAATTTGCGGTATTCTTTTTGAGCATTCATATCTTAGTATTTTTTACTATTAACCATCAAAATCGTACAGAAATTTCCTAGTAATATCCATCAAATCTAAACACTGCCTGAATAACC
>JAQSXC010000061.1 GCA_029266335.1 Eubacterium sp.
AGCCAAATTATTTTTTTGTAGAATATAAGCTATTTCATTTTCCCATTACAACATCTTGAGAACATTCTCTATAGCTTGTTGTACGCGCGTTTTATCAAATGGCTTGACAATAAAATCCTTTGCTCCCATTTTTATAGCATCTATTACCATCGATTGTTGTCCCATTGCAGATACCATGATTATTTTTGTATTGGGTGATACACTTAAAATCTCCTTGATTGCCATTATACCATCCATCTCCGGCATGGTAATATCCAAAGTCATTATGTCAGGTGTGAGTTTTTTTGCTTGATCAATTGCTTCATGACCATTTGCCCCCTCACCTACTACAAGATAATTTGAGTTTTCTTCAATCATTCTTTTGATTAGCGTCCTCATAAAGACCGCATCATCAACAACTACAAATTTAAGTTCTTCCATTAGACACATCTCCCAATTCATACATCATTAGTGATAAAGCCACCATTCCGGCAGTTTCTGTACGCAGAATCCTGGGGCCAAGTGTTATTTTTCTTATTCCCACTGCTTCCGATTCTTCTATTTCCTGCTCGGTAAATCCACCTTCCGGACCGATAAAAATCGACGCTGTTGTAATATTGGAACAGCCTGATGCTATATCTTTAAAGCTCACTGCACTTTCTTTTTCGTAAGGTATTATGGATAAATCCTTATCAGCTGCTAAGTTTAGAGCATCCAAAAACTTTACCGGCATTCCTATCATTGGAACAATCCCCCGGTTACACTGCTTTGCAGCCTCCAAGGCAATTTTCTGCCACCTGGACACCTTATTTTTTGCATCCTTGTCAGCATTTATTTTTGATATGCTTCTTTCTGTCATTACAGGAACAATTTCAGTAACTCCAAGCTCGATGCACTTTTGAACTATAAGTTCCATTTTGTCGGCTTTTGGAAGTCCCTGAAACAAGGTTACCTTTACCGGCGGCTCAGTTTTATTCCTATCTGTGGCTTTTATAATTGTACCTATATAATCATTACCTATATCATCAATCTCTGCAGTATAGTCACAGCCTTCACAACAAACAGTAATAATATCTCCTTTTACAGCTCTCAGTACTTTTTTCAGGTGTTGATAATCTTCACCAAATATCCTTATTCTCTTATCCTCTATCTGATCTGCATTTACAAAGTATCTGGACATTTGAACACCATTGCCACCCATTCACCCATTTCAAGGGTCTCAATACAGGACATTCCGCTTTTTGCGCATGCATCCACAACATCCTGTTTTCTTTCCTTAATTATACCCGATGTGATAAATAAGGAGTTCTTTTTTAAATAATAAGGTATAAGTGAAGACAAGTCAATAATTACATTGGCAATGATATTTGCCACAATAATATCAAACTTTTGGTCTTCGGGCTTCAAGTCGCTTAAAATTCCTTGATAAGCCGTAATTTTAGAGGTCTCTTTATTTATTTCAATATTTTCCCTGGCCACCTTTACAGCGACTTCGTCAATATCAAATGCTCCGACTTTTTTTGCTCCTAGTTTGGAAGCTATTATCGACAATATTCCTGTACCACATCCCACATCCAGTACATCACTATCATCCTTCATGTATTTGTCAAGAAGAACCGAGCACATCTGAGTGGTTTCGTGAGTTCCTGTACCAAAAGCCATACCGGGATCCATCTCAACAATTATATCCTTGGCTTCTGCGTCATATTCTTCCCAGGTGGGCTTAATAACTATTCTGTCAGTCAGTCTGAAGGGTTTGTAATACTTCTTCCATGCAGTTGACCAATCTTCATCGTCCACTTCTCCATAGCCCTCAAGCCCTTTTCCCACGTTGAGAAACTGGGATATGTTTTCCAGGCCATCATTTATCTGCTTCAGCAGGTCATTTATATCCAAGCCATTTTGAAAATATGCTGTGATAATTACATCCTCTCCCAGCGCTTTAAGAAAATCATCATCGGCATAATCCAAAGTATTTGGCTTTTCAATTTCCTTTCGTATATCAAACGGATCTTTTATTGCCACTCCGCCGGCACCCATTGACGTCAGCATTTCCGATACTGCATCACTGGCCTCGTCTGTAGTGTTAACCCGTATTTCATACCATTTCATACTAGTTAATCTCCTTTATTTAAAAGCGTCTTTCATCTTGTCGAAAAAGCTTTTCCTTTGTTCATGAGCTTCATCGCCGCTTAGCTCGGCAAACTCTCTCAACAGGGCTTTTTGCTTTTCATTCAGTTTCTTAGGAACATCTATGTTTACCTTTACATACTGATCTCCCCGGCCATTTCCTCTGAGGAATGGTATTCCCTTGCCTTTAAGTCTGAATACCGAACCGGTCTGAGTACCCTCAGGTACAGTGTACTTAACCTTGCCGTCCAGTGTAGGCACTTCAAGCTCTGCTCCAAGGGCAGCCTGGGTGAAGGTTACCGGAACCTCGCATATGACATCGTTCCCCTGGCGTTTGAACAATGAATGTGGCTTAACCCTGATGTTCAGGAACAAATCACCGTTTGGACCGCCTTTTGAACCGGGATCACCTTCTCCTCTTA
Source organism: Eubacterium sp. (assembly GCA_029266335.1). Lineage (GTDB taxonomy): Bacteria > Bacillota > Clostridia > Acetivibrionales > DSM-1351 > Ruminiclostridium. Next base: position 2,532 of record JAQSXC010000061.1, read on the forward strand.
AGGATATGGTTTGACCATCATCAATTCCTGCAGGAACGTTTATTTTTAGTTTGACATTATTTCTGAGTTTACCCTTTCCGTTACATGCCGGACAAGGATCAGTAATGATTTTTCCTTCACCTTTACATACATCACAGGTTTTGGCATTTACAAACTGTCCGAAAGGAGTGTTTTGCTTGATCTGAACCTGACCGGTTCCATTACAGTGCTGACAGGTACTTGCATGTGTACCGGGCTTTGCACCTGATCCCGTACATTTTGAGCAGACTTCCATTCTGCTGACATTTATATCTCTCTCAACACCAAAGGCGGCTTCCTCAAAAGTTATCTCCATGGCATACTTCAAATCGGCACCTTTCTGAGGACCTCTTTTATTCCGTGATCTTCCGCCGCCAAAGCCTGAACCACCAAAGAATGTCTCAAATATATCACCGATTCCACCAAAGTCAAAATCTGAAAAACCGCCGGCACCACCACCAAAACCATTAGGATCGGTCCCTGCATGACCAAACTGGTCGTACCTGCTTCTTTTCTGATCATCACTGAGAATCTCATAGGCCTCATTAGCCTCTTTAAATTTAGCCTCTGCTTCCTTGTTTTCCGGATTAACATCGGGGTGATATTTCTTTGCTAAATTTCTATATGCTTTTTTTAGTTCAGCATCAGAGGCATTTTTCTGTACCCCTAACACCTCATAATAATCTCTTTTTTCTGACATCCGATTCAACTCCTGTCTCAAGCTCTATAAAAGTCAGCCTGGATACGTTTAATCCAAACATTGTTAATACCTTCGAAAAGACTTTTAATCTTAAAGGCTTTTCGAAGGTATTATACATTAGGCACGACTGAATAATAGTGCAATTATTCCGCCTTCCTCCGTTTCTGCAAAAATACCTCGCCATAAACGGAGTTTAATTATTTAATGATGCCTTAAATGACTTTTTATTTAAATATCTGATTTTATTTTAAAGGGGCTTTAAATACTTAAAGCCCCTCAAGGAACGATTAAGTGAAATATAATCATTCCTATATTATTATATAATTACTTGTCGTCGTCAACTACTTTGTAGTCTGCATCTACAACATTATCATCCTGAGCTGCACCCGGCGCACCCTGTTCACCGCCAAAACCTGCTGCATTTGGATCAGCTCCGGGAGCTCCGCCTGTCTGCTGGTATATCTTGGCAGAAACATCATAGAAGGCCTGCTGAAGCTCTTCAGTAGCTTTCTTAATCGCTTCAGTATCGGTACCCTTCAAGGCATCCTTTACTTTTGTAACTCCGGCTTCAATTTTTGACTTATCATCAGCTGAAACCTTGTCTCCAAGATCCTTTAATGATTTTTCAGATTGGTATACCAATGAGTCGGCGTTATTTCTTACATCAATTTCTTCCTTGCGCTGCTTGTCTTCAGCCGCAAACTTTTCCGCTTCTTTTACTGCCTTGTCAATATCGGAATCTGAAAGATTGGTTGACGCTGTAATAGTAATCTTCTGCTCATTGCCTGTTCCAAGGTCCTTTGCAGATACATGAACAATACCGTTTGCATCTATATCAAAAGTAACTTCTATCTGTGGAACTCCTCTAGGTGCTGAAGGTATGCCTGTAAGCTGGAATCTGCCTAAAGTCTTGTTGTACTGGGCCATTTCTCTTTCGCCCTGTAAAACGTGAATTTCAACGCTGGTCTGTCCATCTGCGGCTGTTGAGAATACCTGGCTCTTCTTTGTAGGTATTGTTGTATTTCTTTCAATTAATTTTGTAAATACACCACCCAAGGTTTCAAGACCAAGTGACAATGGAGTAACGTCAAGAAGAAGAAGTCCTGTTACATCACCGGTCAGAACACCAGCCTGTATAGCTGCACCAACAGCAACACATTCATCAGGATTTATACCTTTGAAAGGGTCTTTTCCAAGGTACTTCTTAACTGCTTCCTGAACTGCAGGAATTCTTGTAGAACCACCTACCAGTAATATTTTGTCTATTTTGTCAGGAGTTAAGCCTGCATCCTGCATTGCCTGTCTTGTTGGTCCCATTGTCTTTTCAACAAGATCAGCAGTGATTTCATCAAACTTTGCTCTGGTAAGAGTTACATCAAGGTGCTTTGGTCCGGATGCATCAGCTGTGATAAATGGAAGGTTGATATTTGAGGAAGTAACACCTGAAAGCTCAATCTTAGCCTTTTCAGCAGCTTCCTTCAATCTCTGCATTGCCATTTTGTCGCCTCTTAAGTCTATTCCGGTTTCTCTTCTGAATTCATCAGCAAGGAAATCTATAACTCTCTGGTCAAAGTCATCTCCACCAAGTCTGTTATTACCGTTGGTAGCCAAAACTTCGAATACGCCGTCACCGATTTCAAGTATTGATACGTCGAAGGTACCTCCACCCAGGTCATAAACCATTATTTTCTGATCATGCTCTTTGTCCAAACCATAAGCAAGCGCTGCAGCTGTAGGTTCATTTATGATTCTAAGTACTTCCAGACCTGCAATCTTACCTGCATCCTTTGTTGCCTGTCTCTGGGCATCGCTGAAATATGCAGGAACCGTAATTACAGCCTGTGATATTGTTTCACCAAGATAAGCTTCAGCATCTGCCTTCAATTTTTGAAGAACCATTGAAGAAATTTCCTGAGGTGAATATTTTTTATCGTCAATTGAAACCTTTCTATCGGTTCCCATATCTCTTTTAATTGAGCTGATAGTTCTTTCAGGATTGGTTATTGACTGTCTCTTTGCGACTTGGCCGATCATACGCTCACCGGTTTTTGAGAAAGCAACAACTGAAGGGGTTGTTCTATTACCCTCCGGATTTGCTATAACAACCGGCTCGCCTCCTTCCATAACCGCTACACATGAATTTGTGGTACCTAAATCTATACCAATTACTTTTGCCATAATAAAAAGCCTCCTTAATTATTTACTGTTTTTCTCATTTAATTTAATTTATTATATAAAAATAAGTTTAAATCAGTTTGCAACTTTAACCATGCTGTGCCTTACAACCTTACCCTTCATGGTGTATCCTTTTTGGAATTCTTCTATAATGAGATTGTCTCCGCTTTCATCATCGGTGACATGCATTACCGCATTGTGCAGCTCAGGATCAAAAGAATTGTTTACTGCTTGAATTGGCTCAACTCCTAACTTATCAAGACAATCCTTGAGCTGTCTCATTACCATCTCAACACCGTCCTTCAAAGGATTTCCTTCCATCCCCTCTGCTGCTTTCAACGCCCTTTCCAGATTGTCTACCACCGGCAGAAAAGCATTTATTGTATCAATGGCTGCATCAAGGCTCAAAGCCTCTTTTTCCTTCACAGTACGTTTTTTATAATTATCAAACTCAGCAGCAGTACGTTGAACCATATTAGTAAATTCTTCACACTGACGGTTTTTTTCCTCAAGTTTTGCTTTTAATTCTTCAACTGCACTGTTACCATCGGCAGCCTCGCTTTTATCGGCTGTTTTAGTATCGGTATTTGCAGCAGCTTCATTTTGTTCCGCTACGTTTACCTCATCATTCGTATCTTGCAGGTTCTTATCTTTTTTCATTGCTAAAAAATAACCTCCTTAAATATATTATTGCTATCCATCACCCAGAAGTTTTAGTATCTCCTGATTAATCTTATTCCTTATATAGTTTAATGATGAAACCACCTTCGAATATTCCATTCTCGTTGGCCCTATAATACCTATTGTTCCAATTAAAAGATCATCTACGCTATATGAAGCTGTGACTATGCTGCAATCTTTTATACCTTGTATAACATTCTCATTTCCTATCTGAATTATTATTTCATTCTTATTAATATTGGTATTTAAAATTTCCGACATTAGTTTTTTCTCATCAAGAAGGCTTAAAAATTCCTTTGCTTTCTGAATCTCCTTGAATTCAGGGAAATTCAGAATATTGGTTGTACCTTCAAGATAGATTTCAGGCTGATCTATCAGCTTGATAAGATCTTCTATTCCGTCAAGTATAGGCCTCATCAAATCGTAAGGTAGAGATGTCAACTGCTCTGCCTCACCATTTAAAAAGTTTTTTTTCAGCATTTCCAGAGTATAGCCTTTAAGCTTGTCGTTTAGCAGGTTGGATACCTGGATCAAGAAGTCAGGTGTTATCTTTTCCGGAATTCTGATAAGGTTGTTGCGTACAGTATTGGAATCTGTGACAACGATAACCAGTGCTTTTCCAGGCTCTATCGGGACCACCTGAACAGCCTTCAGCACACTTCTCTTTATTTGAGGTGTGACAGCCATGGAGGTATACTTTGTAAACTGGGATATAACAACAGAAGCATTCCTGATGATCTGACTCAATTCGTTTATCCTGATATCCATGGCATTCCTTATCTTTTCAATATCAGCTGCGGACAGGTCATTAATCTTCATAAGCTGATCGACATATAATCTATAACCTTTATCAGATGGAACCCTGCCGGCAGAAGTGTGGGGCTGCTCCAAAAAACCCATATCTTCCAGATCGGCCATTTCATTTCTGATGGTTGCGGAACTCAGTCCAAGCTCATGCTTTTTGGCAATAGTCCTGGAACCTACAGGTTCTGCTGTGTTAATATAGTCGTCTATTATGGCTTGCAGTATCCTAAGTTTTCTATCGTCAAGCAGCATGCTTATCTCCATTCCGCAAGGGATAAAGTTCATCGACTCACCCGTGCTATTTGCTTTAATTTCTTTTTTGTTAGCACTCTATTAAGTTGAGTGCTAATTCTATACTAAAAATAACATTAGCCTTTTTGTTTGTCAAGTATTTTTCAGATAAAATTGGTTAATTTTTATTGTTGACAAAACACTTCGTGTTTCTGGCTGATAAACATACGTTTATTGCAGGACATAAAAACCCCTGCTCCACTTCACCGGTGTAGCAGGGGTTTAAAAACATTTTCAATTAACAATCATTTACTACTGGATTCCACCGTTTGGATATCCTCCGTTAAATTGCTGAGGTGGTTCAGGTATAGTATATCTTCCTGTTTTTTCACGGTAAATTTCAAAGTAATATACCATAAGAATAAACTGTGCAAGACCTGTAATAATAGGGGCAACAATATTCCCTACTATTGGAATAAGCCCTATTATGCCGCCAAGGATACTTCCTGCTATACTTCCGCACACAGTAACTAAAAGAGTTATCCCAAATATAGGCCAGAAGCTTCCTTTTACAAACCGGAAGGAATTCTTCAGACCCTGCATTATGTCGGAATCCTCAACACAAATTGCCGGGAACCATAAGTTCATATATGTGTATAAGGCAACTGATCCTACTATGGTGGCAAGTATGAAAAGTATTATAAGTAAAACTCCAAAAGGTACTGATATGGTTGCAGCTACAATCCCGGCAATCACCATAAGAATGACAAAAACTATTGTTATCCCTATAGCTATTGCAATATGAAGCAAACCATATAAAACGTATCTGCCTATGTATTTGGACATGGATCGTGAAAAATCATTCAATTTTGCATTTCCGGTTTCATAATTCAGATTTATCAGTCCATAAGTAGCAGGCCTTACTATAATCATGAAAATAAGTGACAGCACACCTGCAATAGCCGATGAGGCATAAGCGGCACGCATATCTATACCTGCAAACATGTCAAAATAATTAAAATTTCCTCCGCCGTACTGAAGGTCTTCAATCATTCTCTGAAGATTACTAAAAATTTTATTGCTGTTCGCCATAACTCCAACATTTCCAACCCCTTGAACTAAAGCCGGAATGGCTAATGAAATAAGCAAAGGCAATGTAAGCAGAAAATTCTTAAAAGTAAATTTAAAAGCATTTTCAAGATGTCGCATAAACTAACCTCCGTATTATTAATGTATAATAACTTTTACAAGTTATCATTTATATATGCATTGACAAGGCTGTTATAACTTGCCATTACATGCTGTGTAGTTGGATTGCCGGCAGAGTTCATTTTGTAGTCGTCAATATTGCTAACGGGAAGAACCTTAATAGAAGTTCCGGTTATAAATGCAGCATCAAAACTCTTCAGTGAGTCAAGCCCTATAAGCGTTTCAATGATTTCATAACCCAGCTTTGTGCATACATCAACAACATATTGGCGAGTTATACCTATTAGTACGAAATCTTCCGGAGATGTGTATATCCTGTTTCCTTTTACAAAAAATACATTGGATTTTCCGCCTTCGGTAATTTTACCGTCCTCATCAACAAGCAGAGCTTCAAATGCTTTTTTCTCAGTGACTGTGCGCTGCAATTCCTCTTTATATCCGGCATGAATCATCTTGACATTGGGGTTCTTCCGTTTAAGATTCAAAGTACAACAGGGCACTCCATTATCATATTCCTGCAAGGACGGATAATAGAACTTATTAATAAAGAGCAGCAGGTTTTGCTCTTCTTCGTACTGAAGAATAATTACCTTAACGTTGCACTCGGTCAGATTATTCAACTCACAGACATTTTTAATCTGATCTCTCAGAGCTTTTTTGGAAAGGGATAATTCGTATTCCAATTTTGTCATTGAGTTTTTGAGTCTTGTAAAATGATCTTCAAAAAACAGAGGTACACCGTTAATTATTCTTATAACTTCGTAAAATGCGGTATATTTTTCGTCGGTATACTCTTCCAGCTTATCGACGGATGAAGCTTCGCCATTAATAATACATATTTTGCCGATATTTTCTTCGAAATTCATTTAAAATGCCCCTTTTTTTTACTATTGGTATAATGTATTGTAACGAATTGCCATATACAATTGTAATGAGATATACTTTTATTGTCAATTAATAAAACTATTGCTATACAACCATTATTTTACCCAGCCGAAGGTTTTCAATCAAATCTGACAGTTTGCTGAGCATTAATCAATTTCATCAAGTGACAGGTGAAAACTGGGAATAAATTTGTCCATGAAATATTTTACTTCCTCCAAATCTATCTCGGTTATGGTTTGTAAAATAGTATCACTTGCCTTTTTAAACTCGTTATTACCAGCCTTTACTTCTTCGATGCATTTTATGTACGCAGCTATTCTGTCAGCAGCCTTAACAAGCTTCCAGCATTCCACATCATCGGGATTCTTAAAGAATAGAGAATAATACTCATCAGACATTTCCTCCGGAAGCATGGAAATTATTTTTTCTTTGGATATGTCTTCAATATCCTTATAAATCTTGCTGATCTGAGGATTAAAGTATTTTATCGGGGTTGGCATATCACCTGTAATAATTTCATTGCAATCATGGAACATTGCCAGGATTGCCACCCTTTCAGGATTGACTTCACCAGTGAAATAGGTATTTCTGATTACTGCCAGCCCATGTGCAATTAAAGCAACCTGAAGACTGTGTTCCTGAATGTTTTCTGTATAGGTATTTCTCATCAGGCCCCATCTGTTGATGTACTTCATCCTGGATAAAAAGGCAAAAAAGTGAAAGTTCTCGTTTTCCATTGGTTCTCTCTCCTTCACAAACTAAAAACACATTTAAACTATAGAAAAAGGCGCATTCGCGCTTAAATGCAAAACCAGGTACTACACTCTACATCCAATAAATTTCTTCAAAACAGCTCTGTGCAAAAGAATCTGTCATACCTGCTATAAAATCAATTGCCTTCTGTGCGTTACTTTCGTTTTCATCATAACATTTATCCAACATAAACTTATAAAACATTCGATAAACCTTCAAGTCGCTGAATTGAAGCTTTTCAACATCGGATAAACTCTCCAGAAGACTGTCAAACAATCCCTCAAGAGTATTTTCGGCAATCTTCTCATAACGGGTTATGGTATCAGCCTTGTATATCAGTCTGACGTTTTCATTTATCAGTCTTTCAAGGGCTTCACCCTTGGCAGGGCTCAATTGTATACAATCCCTGTCATAGCTGTTCTCCACCAGGTCACAAACCAGGGTATTGATTATTTCTCCATTACTGTGCCCCAATTCATTTCTAATATCTCCCGGGATATCCTTCATATCCATCAGTTTTACTCTTACAGCATCTTCTATATCTCTGCCCACATAAGCTATTTTGTCAACCAGCCTTACAACACAGGCTTCAAGTGTAAATGGCAGGGCACCCCTTTTTCTGATGTTTTGAAGCGAAGCAGGAGTTTTAGTCAAATCTCTTTTAAGAATATATTCATTATACTTTTCACCGCAGTGTGAAACAATTCCATCTTTTACTTCAAAAGTCAGGTTAAGTCCACAATTGTCATTTATTTTTTCTTTTGATATTCTGGTAGCCAGCTTTTCAACTACACGCAAGCTATGGAGTTCGTGCTGGAAACCAGCTGAACTGTCAAGCTTTTTTCTGCACTTGTTCAGGACTCTTTCTCCGCTGTGTCCGAAGGGAGCATGCCCAAGGTCATGACCGAGTGCTATGGCATAAGTGAGATCCTGATTGAGGTTCAAGGTCCTGGCTATGGTTACTGCAATGGAGCCCACATTTAAAACATGTTCCATACGGGTACAGATATGATCGTTTTTGGCATTAAAAAAAACCTGTGTTTTGTGCCTCAGTCTCCGGAATTCCATGGAATACAGAATTCTGTTACCATCTCTTTCAAAATCGGTTCTTATAGGACATTTGTTCTCAGGAACAAGTCTGCCAAAGGAATTTATATTTTTAGCAGCATAGGGGCTTAAATGTTCCTCCTGCTGTTCTCTTAGTTTTCTCCACTCCATCAATACACCTCCGGATCACAAAAATCATGTTTTTATTCTATTATTAACATTCTCATATAATACACCAGTTGAAGGCATTTTAAGCTTAATTAAGGCAGTGAAATATACCTTTCCGGACATAAAAACAAACGGCTAATGCTTAGCTATATTCAAGTACGCCTCGTCGTACTTGCGCGCCGATTTCGTATCGAACAAAGTGAGATAATCTACCTTGCGAAATCGTGCGCACCCGCCGGAGGCTATATTATCAGTGGAAGATGGATATCCCTCTTATGTGGATTTGATTTCTCACCACTTATAGAGTCGGTATTCATCTCCACTGATAATATACCATAGCAAAACATCAGCCGCAACCTGTCATAGGACCAGGCTCCTGTTATTCCGTATAATATTTTCCTCTTTTTATTATAATATCCTTCTTCCACTCTCCATCAAATTTGCACTTGACAGGTAACCTGCATCAGAATTTAATCCGCTTTTACCCACCTCTAACTTATGACTGCTTGAATTCTAATACTGTGATTTCTTTGTTCTGCCACTGAAGAATAATGATATTCCGGCAGCTATCAAAGCTACTGGTATAAAGAATTCCGGTTTTACAATCGAGGTTACTTTGTTTAAAAGCATACAAGCCATAAAGAAGGCTGACACACCTCCAACTATAAGACTTGCTATAAGCAACCCTTTTTCCCTTCTGGAGAAAATATACATTTGAAACAAACCTACTGCTACAGACAGGATATATACCGGCCAGGTATATTCTGTGAAGTTCCAGTCTGTGGCAACTTCAAACATAAACAGTAAACCTATGGTAGTTATTATTCCTCCAGGTATAAGCAAGCCTGGTTTTGAACCGGTAAGAAAAAATGCCAGTTCAAAGGATAAACCAACAAGTAAAACTATGAAAACCCAGAAATCATTTGTATTAAACTCAAATAATCTGATCCCGAACAGCACTCTTAATAATAAAACAATAACTCCTATGGATATGAGCAGTAATCCGACTATACTATTATTTTTTCTCATCAATAATTCCTCCATGAGCCACCCGGCTTCAATAAAATTCGTATATCAATTATACAAGAATTAATGGACTTTGTCTGATAAATTGCGAATTAACTTACAGTTTTTTGCAAATACTATTTTGAAACCTTTTTTATTGCTGTATTCAATTTTAGCAATATCAAATCATTTGGCAGGTGAACTGAATTGAGAAAACCAGGCACTAAATTAAAATTTTTTATCAGCTTAATAACCTTGTTCATAAACTTATATTGCTTTTTTATAATTGCTAATAATTATAATACCGTTTATTATCCTTTATCCCCCAGAATTGATATTACTCACGTACTGGAGAATAAATTTCTCAGTACTTCAGACTATTCCCTTTTGCTGAAACAGACAGGACTGGGCAGGCCTGCAGTAGATGAGCTGTTGTCCCAGGCTGGGGGAAAAGCAAAACTGATTTCTTTTCAAAACAGCTTCTATACCAGAAATAATATGTATTCTGAGAAACTAAATCCTTTCACAAGTCAGGAAACACTTATTTTAAATGACTCAGACAATACAAATCAGTCTGGCATGGTCCCGCTTCAAAATGGAGATATACTTTTTACCAAATCCGCCCAAACTCTGTTTTGGAGACACGGACACTGCGGAATTGTCATTGATGCAGAAAAAGGAATTACTCTGGAATCCCTGCACCCTGGAACAATCAGTATGAAACAGGACATCTCCAAATGGATGTATTATCCCACATTAAAAATCATGAGGTTAAAAAGCCCAGGCAGTGAAAAAATTAATGAAATCGTAAAGTATTCTGAAAAAAATCTTTTAGGACTGACATACAAAATACTTGCGCGTAAATGTTATGATGATTTAACTCCCGTAAGCGAGAACTGTTCCCTATTGGTCTGGCAGGCCTTCAACCGCTTTGGCTACGACCTGGACAGTAATAAGGGAATATTTGTTACTCCCCGGGACATAGCAAAAAGCCCTTTACTGGAAACTGTACAGGTAAAAGGCTTTGATCCCGATAAAGGATGGTAGATAATTGTAATGAAGTCAGGTTATTTAATAGGTTACATATGCAATTATTTTATTACTGCTAGGCAATAAACGAGCTTACCAGAAGTGCTGCTACAGAAACCAGCATTGCCAGATAGTCCGCACCCTTGAAATAATATCGCTTGTAACCGCTGTTTTTCTTTCTTACGTTAAACCCTCTCAGTTCGGCAGAAATAGCACTCCCTTCGATTCTCTTAACCGACGAAATCAAAAGAGGCACACATAAAGGTAAAACAAGCCTAAGCTTTTTTACAGGATTTTTGGTGTCAAATTCAACACCTCTTGCAGTCTGGGCTTCGATTATGCCATTCATTTCGTTTTCAAATATAGGAATAAATCTAAGTGCTGTTATGAATGCAAAGGTGTATTTGTAAGGGATGTGCAGCTTCTGTACAAATACATTGGTCAAATCGCTCATTTTTGTTACAGTCAGCATGAGCACCAGGGGCATTGTAGCTCCAACCAGCCTCAATACAAGCAAAACTGAAAACTTCAGACCTATATCTGTGATAATCAGATTGAATGGAAGGTCAAGCAATACATTTCCAGTGCGTATAAAGAATATCTGCAGTAAAAATAGTATGACGCCAATTTTCAATAGAGTTTTCAATAGAGAAAAAGCCTTATTAACGATTCCGGCCAAACCTGCAATAATAATGTTTAATACTATAATACCGACAGCCATCATTATATAACTGCTGACAAAACTGCTTAAGCAAAGCAGGAATGCAAGCAGCATTTTTGTCAAGGGATTCAATCTATGTATTATTGTATCTCCCTGGGCGTATTCCAGCATTCCCTTCATTATACCCTCCATTCAGCTGATATACAGCTACACTGATAGTTACAAAAACACTTGTGTTTTGATACGCGAAGACCATAGATGTATTCATTAATTATTTCTTCGCGTTTATACAGTCAGCCATTTCATCGACGGTTAATATCCCTTTAAAGCCTTCTCCAAGCCTTATTGCCAGCTCGGCTATCTGTGGCGGAGCAAGTGAGGTTCTTCTCAATACACTGTCATTAACCATAACCTTCTCGCAGACATCATCTGCCAGCGCTCCTCCGTCACCAATTACAACGACACGCTTCGCAAAATCAGTAACCAGTTCCATGTCATGGCAAACCATTATAACAGTAGTTCCCTTCTCATTCAGAGCTTTGATAATCTCCATGATCTGCATGCATTCCTTGTAATCAAGTCCTGTGGTAGGTTCATCCAGAACCATGATTTTTGGAGAAACTGCCAGAACCGAAGCCAGTGCTACTTTCTGTCTTTCTCCCCTGCTGAGTGAGAATGGATCTTTATTACCCTCAAAACCAAAGCTCTCCAATGTAGCCCGGCATCTCTGCTGAATTTCATTTTTATCAGACAGGACATATTTCAGGCCAAATTCAATTTCTGCCTTAACAGTATTCTGGCAAATCTGCCTGTCAGGATTCTGGAACAGAAAACCCACCTTTTTCGCAAGTTCACTGGTTCTAGCCGTCCTGGTATCCAGTCCTTCAACTGTGACACTTCCCGAAGTAGGCTTCAAAAGCCCGTTAAACAGCTTCATCAAAGTAGTTTTACCGGCTCCGTTTCGCCCAACAATTGCAACAAATTCACCTTCATTTATTTTTAAATTAACATTTTCAAGTATGTTTTTTTTGTCATAAGCAAAACATACACCATTGAAATCAATCACCTGAAACCTCCACAAAATTATGAGAGTCTACTTAATGATACTTCTGACCATTACTTCAGCCCCATCAATATTTACAGGTACTTCTCCACTATACAACTTTCTGTCTTTCAGGATGTTTGCAAGCGATGCAACCCTCGGGCAGTTCACTCCTATCTCCTGAAGCTTTGATGTATCCTTCAGAACCTCCTGAGGAGAACCGTCGAGATAAATATTTCCTTCATTAAATATAAGCAGACGTTTTGAGAACTCGCTGAGAAGCATGATCTTCTGTTCTACAACAATGATAGTGATACCCATTTTTTCATTCAGCATCCTGAGCATGCTGAAAATCTGATGGCTGCTTTGAGGGTCCAGTTCTGCGGTGGGTTCGTCCAAAACCAGTATATCAGGCATCAGCGCTACCACAGCAGATATAGCAACCTTCTGTTTCTGCCCACCGCTTAAAGTGCTGATATTTCTATACCTGAGGTCTTCTATTCCAACCATTTTCAGAATATCGCTTATTCTGGTTTCGATTTCATTATGAGGTACACCAAAATTCTCCAGTCCAAACAGCAATTCGTCCTCTACAACTGAAGCTACCATCTGTCCGTCTATATCCTGGAATACACTTCCGACACTTAAAGCAAGTTTTGAAGGAGATGCTTCAACTGTGTCTTCACCGTTTACAATGACTTCACCGTAAAAATCCCCTTCGAAATGATGAGGAATAACTCCGTTAACAGCATAGGTAAAGGTGGACTTTCCTGCTCCACTATTACCTATCACTCCCACAAAGTCACCTTTATTTATGGATAAATTAATTCCTGATAAAGCGTTTTTTTCTCCGTTTTTATATTTGAAAGAAAAATTCCTGAATTCAATCATTCTTTAGCTCCATTTCCATTGATACGGCAGAAGAAATGATTGAACTGATGTTGTCAATCATTTTTCCCACGTCCCAATGCCAGTTTTAATGGTATATACAGTACCTGTACTATTATTGAATTTACAACAGCTGTTCCAAGAACTATTACCAGGAAGACACTAAGCGGCATAGTCTTAACATTTGCACCGGTATAAAAGGCTGCATATAGAACACCGATAAACGCCATTCCACTGGCTAAAGTGCTTATAAATGTACCCACTATAGGCTTCAGTGAAAACTTCCCGATTTGAAGCGGTAAATAAACCATTGCTGCCATTACTATTGCACCAACCGGTTCACTTAACAGATTAATGTATGGTGTTCCGGGGAATACCTGACATATGGCACCGGCTATAATACCTATAATAACTGCTTCAAGGAATTTTGGCTTGATCAGAAGTATTGCCAGACAGTACATGGCAATAATAAAGTTTGGTTTCATACCAGCTGAAAACATTGATCCTACAAAGAACTTAAGAACTGCACCTACGGCTAACAGAACACCTACCAGAATTACATCCGAAATGGAAAGACCTTTTTTCTGCTCTTTCACAACTACTCTTTTAGCTGCTGTTTCCATATAAAAAACCTCCACAAAATAATATTTAGTAGAGGTTGGAAGTTATCGTTATTTAATATAATAATTCAAGCAAAATACTGAATGCTCAAATTATAGCAGGCAATGATAAAACCTGCTGTCCTGTGAAAACATAAATTTTCACATTTGTCTCATCTCGTCTAATCTCATCTAATCTCTTCTCGTCTCTACTTGTAAAGAATATAGCATCTGAAGACCTGTTTTGTCAATAATAATTTAGGTGGAAAGTCTTCACTATTATCTTTTGTCATTTTCTATTTAAAAACTTTTGCATAATAGTTGTTATCAAGTATTTTTGTAGAATATGTGAACTTATTGTTTACCTGTTTTGCTATTTCGGCCTTGTATTTCTTTGTTACGGTTTCCTCGTTCTCTCCATCTGCCAGTATCAGTTTCCTTTGCTTGGAGTTGTACCTTGCTTTATCCGTTAACCAGCTCCAATTAGAGAAAATAACCAAAGGTGAAGCCTCAGAAAAAAGATCCCTTCCCATCAGCAATCTCGAGTCATATTCAACTCCCATGAGATTTGAAAGAGTAGGGAGAATATCCATGCTTGCACAGGGCTTATCAATGGTTTCAGATTTCATTCCCTTTGACCAGAGCAGAAATATCCCTTTGTACAACTCAAAATTTTCTTCAACCCTGTGCCCCGCCAATTCACTGATTTCATCTATTTTCAGACCGTACGGGTAGTGATCAGGGCTTATAGCGATAAGGGTATCCTCAGCAACTCCGGCCTTTTCAAGGCGGGAAATCAGTTCACCCATTGCTCTGTCCAATTCAATCTGACATGCCAGATAAGCCTTTACATGTTCCGAATACGGTAGATCCTTTACATACTCTTTATTTTTACTGGCCATGGCATTACCGCTAAAAGTATACTGCAAATGCCCGCTAACAGTCATGAAATATGTATGGAAAGGTTTATCCCCGATAAACTCATCTGTGGTTTTCTCAATCATTTCGAGATCTGATTCCGGCCAGGACTTTGTTACATCAAGCCCATGTCCCACTGCCTTAAAATCATAGCCCATATTTGGATGGGAAACATCCCTGTGGTAATAGGTATAGGAATGATTATGATATGCTCTGGTGCTGTAGTCCAAATCCTTCAACTGATTGCCCATTACGAAAGGCATATAGTTTCTGCCTGATACATAAAAACTCCAGACACCGGATTTGGGTATAAGTGAATTACATGCCACATATTCTCCATCCGAGGTACTTACCCCCCATATGGGCGTATAAAAATTTGTAAATCTGAAGCCTTCCTGCTGCATCCTGTAAAGTGTAGGTGTTAAATCCTTGTTGACGGCATAGGGTGAAAAGCCTTCGGCAGTTATAAAAATCAGATTTTTCCCTTTATACATACCTGTATACTTATTCTTTTTTGTAGGTTCAACACTTTTGAAATATTTATGCATACTTTGTATTTCAGGCTCTGTTTCAGATAAAATCAGCTTGTCAAAATCAATATTCATGACATTGTATTCGGTAGATTCATTATGAGCAATTTCCCGTATAGGCTTGCCGGTAGTTGTACCCGTATGGTTGCTGCTGCCCGAAGCAGAATCGTCCTCTGTACTTGCGGCTGAAGCTGTCTCACTGCCTGCTGAAACAGAGTTGTCCTCTTCAACATATTCAAGTTCAGCATCCTGCTTTAATTCGTCCTCGGGTTTAAATCCAAATACAAGATGTTTTACATCCAAACGGGTGGTGGTCATAAGGCCAAATCTGTCAACCGACAGATCAGGGATAATTGCATCAGAGTACAGGAATCTCGTACTAAGTTCACCCCCATCGGCATTATATACCACAAGAGTTGTAATAATCTGAAACAATAATGCCGTGCCGGCAATGATTCCTTTGAAGCTCCAGACCGTTTTATCAGACGGAGTAAGCTTATTACCCCAAAATATTATAAAAATCAATGGTACCAATAAGAATATGATAGGAATAATATTTTTCCCTATGGCAGAGATAATTTCTCGCCAGAACTGCAGAACCTGTCCTGCTCCATTTAAAGAAAATAAAGCAAAAAAGGTTGTGAAAACCTGATAATAGACAACCTGAACCAGATATACCAAAGTAACCAAAGCTGTCAGGAAAACAGCAATAATTCTATTTGTCCTGCGTTTTGCAAAAGTAGCTGTTATGTAGAGAACAAGCCCTGTGGGTATAGAGAAAAGCATCATATAAACAAGTCCTGTATCAAACAGAGACTTAAACACGGATAGTTTGAACACTAATTCCATGTATATTATCGCCAGCGGAAAAAAGAATAAGAATCTGTATAGATATAAAACCAGGCCAACTGTCTTTAGCCTTACAGGAAGCTTCTGTGCCTCCTGTGGCATACCTGAAAAGAGTTTTTTTGATTTTTCCAAAATTTTGACTCTTTTGTTGTTCAAATCTGTAGTAATCTGACTTATTTTCACCAAAGTATACTTCCTATCTTAATTTATTTTCCAATTGTTTGATAATATTCAGCTTAATATACTTTATAGAGGATTAAATCAATTTATACTAAAATTATTACGCCATATACAATTAAATATTCATTTGATTATTTTTCTATACTACACCCACTGGTGCTGCATAAATAACAAATTCGTTTTCTCCGTCAAGTTTCAGCAGTCTGTCTGCCAATATCTGATCATATGCAGCTATAGCACATGTTCCGCAGCCTACCGCTTTACTGCTCAAATACAAATTCTGTACTACATGGCCGGCATCCAGAAGCATTACCCTGTGTGCATCTGTACTGTATCTCCATTCGCCCCTGTAAGGTACTACACTGTAGAAGAATGTAGCAGCCGCCTTAAGTGCCCAGTCCTGCTGGCAGAGACTATCTGAAAGCAATTTTTCCAAATTGTCACAGGCTTCTATAAGCTCAATTGAATGTTCTAGTGGCAAGTAGTGATATATTCCCTTCTTCAAACCATCTACATTAAGAACCGCCAGATAGGTTTCAAAAGGATGTCTTGCTCCTGCTGAAGGGACAAATCGCAAAGCAGCATAGTTATTCCCCCGGATTTCCTTTACTCCCTGTGTTGTCCACAGCAGAAAGGATAACTGGGAAATTGTCAACGCCTCATCCTTGTATACCCTTTCACTCTTTCTCTGTTCAAGAAGAGTATAATAATTGGTTTCCAGCATTACACCAGAAAAATCTTTTGGCAGCGAAATTATTTCACTGCCAATAGCTGCTTTGGTTAATGGAGGTTGTGCAACCTTCTTTTGTTGATCCGATACATAATCTGATTCAGCAAAATCACTTTTCATAAAATCTCTGTTGCTTTTAATAAGTTTTTCGTAATTAGCTTCCATATTACCTTCCTTTGTGTTTTTCTTTCTTCTTTATTTGCTTCAATTCGAACTTAAACTGCTTTTCCTCTTCCATTCGCTGCTTATTTTTTGCTTTCCGCTGAATGACATTCTGTTCCTGCTGAAGTTTCAAAGCCTGCTGGGCTTTAGTTCCGATCCCTGTCCGTGATAGCTGTTTGTTGATAGCTCTTTGCATTCTCTTTGAATTTATTCTATGAGCTTCACTGCTTTCAGCTTCAACAAGTGGACTAAATCTTAATTTTCCCCAATTTTCAAGCAGATAATAAAATACTTCATAGTCTTTTGGCTCTTCTCCAAAAACTACTCTGGATACCTCAAGCAAATTGCCATTCTTTCGTTCATAAACACCTACCCAAAAGGGGTCTTCAAAATAAACGGTGAACTGAGCCGTTACGTCCATAAAAAATCCTCCTAAATTATTTAATGAACAAAGAACGGACAACCTTAGGAGGCCGGTTACTGACAGTAGCTATTACCGCGTCTGAACTACCAACCAGAACTGTGTTTTTATCTTTGCATTTTTAATTTTATGATAAAAAATCCCTTTTTACAATATATAATACCAATAGGTTAATTAGAAAATTTTTCAGCTGTAGAAATTTTTTACCTTAAGCGCGTTTCTATAAGGCGGGATATTTATTAATAATTATACTAATAAAAGTGCACATGAAAAAAAGCCTATGCAAACAGATTTTAA
>JAQSXC010000062.1 GCA_029266335.1 Eubacterium sp.
ATTTTTGTTGTCAATCCTGGATCCACTTCTACTAAAATTGCCGTATTTAATAATGAGGAGTGTTCTTTTAAAAAGTCAATCCAGCACGATCCCGCAGAATTATCAGCATTTCAGGCCGATGTGGACCAATATTGGTACAGGGTAAATGTAATTAAGGAAATCCTTAAAGAAAACCGAATTGAGCTTGCCGATTTTGACGCATTTGTAGGGCGTGGCGGTATTCTGAGGCCGTTGGCAGGGGGAACCTACAGGGTAAACAAACAAATGCTGGAGGATCTGAGAACTTCAAGGTACGGCAACCATGCCAGCAACCTGGGAGCGCTGATAGTTTCAGAGCTTGCGGCGATTTACTCAAAGGAAGCATATGTTGTCAATCCTCCGGTTGTTGATGAACTGATGGAGGAAGCAAGGGTAACAGGACTGCCTGAAATAAAGCGCACCTCCGTTTTTCATGCTCTTAACCAGAAAGCAGTAGCTATCAGAGTAGCCAGAGATACAGGGGTTGATTACAACAAGTCCAGATTTATTGTTGCGCACCTGGGCGGTGGTGTGAGTGTTGGTGCCCATGATATGGGCAGGGTGACAGATGTTAACAATGGTCTTGAGGAAGGGCCGTTTACTCCACAGAGAACCGGTAGTCTGCCAGTGATACAGTTGGTTGACCTGTGCTTCTCAGGAAAGTATACAAAGGCCGAAATAAATAAGCTCCTGGTGGGTAAAGGTGGGCTATATGCTCATACAGGCATATCTGACGGAATAATTCTGGCCGAAAAAGCGGAAAAGGACAGCTCGGTGAAGCTTCTCTTTGATGCAATGGCCTATCGGATCGCAAGGGAAATATGTGCCTGTGCTGCTACCCTGTATGGAAAGGTGGACAGGATCATTATCACGGGAGGTTTAGCTAATGACACTGTTCTTGTAGGTAAAATTAAAGATAGAGTTTCATTTTTGGGACCTGTGGCAGTTTATCCCGGTGAGGATGAAATGACAGCGCTTGCAGAGGGAATGATAAGAGTGCTGGAAGGTCATGAAACTGCGCTTCAGTATTAATGTCTGGGGGTGAAGAAGTTGATTACAAAGCTTAAGGAAATAGAAAATCTCATTGATACACAAAATGTGAGAAAGCTGGCTGTAGTTGCAGCACATGACGATAATGTGCTGGGTGCTGTTAAGGAGGTTTACGATAAGGGCTATGTTGAGCCTATTCTTATCGGGGACAAGGAAAAAATATTTGAAATTGCCGAAGCCATTAATTTGGACATTTCAAGAATGAATATTGTAAAAGAAATGAACGATATTCAGAGTGCCAACCTGGCAGTAAATATGATAAACAGCGGAGAAGCCCATGCCCTTATGAAGGGTGCCATACAGACTGCCGATATGATGCGTGTTGCCTTTGACAAGGAGAAAGGGCTCAGGACCGGAAAGCTTATCAGCAATGTGGTTGTAATAGAAAATCCAAACTATCATAAACTGTTGTTTATAACCGACCCGGCAATAACCATAGCTCCGGATTTGAGCCAAAAAGCCGAAATAATTAAAAATGCAGTTCAGCTTATGCACAAACTGAAAAATGAAAATCCAAAGGTGGCGGTACTGTCGGCCATTGAAACAGTGAACACCTCAATGCAGTGTACCCTGGATGCTGCTTCCCTTACTATGATGAACCGCAGAGGCCAGATAAAGGACTGTATCATTGACGGGCCGCTATCAATGGATTTGGCTATAAGCATGGATTCAGTGCAGCACAAAAATGTTAAGAGTAAAGTGGCGGGAGATGCCGACCTTCTGGTGGCACCTGACATCCAGGCTGCAAATATACTGGTTAAGTCACTTTCAATACTCAATGGCAACACTGCCTGTACGGTAATGATAGGGACAAAGGCGCCGATGGTCATTACATCAAGAGCTGACACCAGAGAGTCAAAATATTATTCAATACTAATGGCGCTTGCCGTTTAAAAAGGGGGAGATAATCATGACAAAGCAGATTCTTTCCATTTGGGTGGAAAATAGAACAGGAGTTATGGGAAAGGTTGCCGGCCTTTTCAGCGATATGGAGATTAATATTGACAGTATTGCCGTAGGAGATACCGAGAGTGAAGGCATATCAAGAATAACAATTACCATAAACGGTGATGATGATATGGTGAACAGGATAATATCGGAGCTTCACAAAATAGTCAATATCGTTAAAATTAAAAAGCTTTCGGAAAAGGATGCCGTTATAAGAGAACTAGCCTTTATAATGGTAGAGGCCTCGGAGGATAAACGCTCAAATATAGTAACACTGGTTGAAATCTTTCGGGCTGCGATTGTCGATATAGGTGCTAATACCATAACCATTGCCATTTGTGAAGAGGCTGTAAAAATACAGGCATTGAAGGATCTTTTACACTCCTATGGAATCAGAGAAATAGTTCAGTCGGGTGTTGTAGCTATTGACCGTGATATCAAAAGATCTTGATAAACCCAGACGATTTCTTTCCCGTATAAACAGAGGCCAGTAAGTCGGAATTCCGACTTGCAAGCCTCTGTTTCAGTTGATTTATTTTGACTCCATAACGGATATATATATCGCATCGGCAAGTTTGTCAAGATCTGTTTCCCGGTCTGACTTTATGGCAGAGCGAACATCCATCGGCTCACCCACCAGCTTCATGTTGTTCATTGCCTCAAGCTGTTCCTTCATGGATTTCATCGCTGCACTTGCCCAGGTATGATTACCTATGATAGACACCTTGCGGTTTTTTAAGCCAAGTACCGAAATGTCTTTTAATAATGCATCCATAACAAAATAAAGATGCATATTGTAGGTAGGTGATGCAAGCACCATATGGCTGTATTTCCACAGATCAGAAATGATGTAGGAAGCGTGAGTTTTCGATACATCATACATATGCATGTCGCGAATACCGCGTTGAGCCAGCTTATTTGCTAAAGCCTGTATTACATTTTCAGTATTGCCATACATGGATGCGTACACAAGTACCACACCTTTTTTCTCCGGCTCATAACGGCTCCATTTATTGTATAAATCCAAGATGAAAGGGATTTTTTCACTACGCCAGATATGACCGTGCAAGGAACAGATCATGTTGATTTCAAGTCCGGCCAATTTCTTAAATAAAGCTTGAACCTGGGAACCATAACGGCCTACAATATTTGTATAATAGCGCCTCGCTTCATTGATATCAATATCGTCCAGTTCATCGACAAAGAGATTCCCGGAAAATGCACCGAAGGAACCAAAGGCGTCTGCGGAGAATAGGATACCCCGGGATATTTCATAAGTTACCATAACCTCAGGCCAATGAACCATGGGAGCGGTATAAAAGCGAAAAGTCGTACGGCCTAATGAAAGTTCATCTCCATCCTTCACCTCCAGATAATTGGAGGTCATATCCAATTCATAGAATTGTTCCATAAATTGAAAGGTAGTTTTGTTTCCCACAAGCCTCACATTGGGATAACGGCGCGCTATTTCTTCAATATTTGCACAATGATCGGGCTCCATATGATTGACAATTAGGTAATCCAGCTCACGATCACCTAGTACATGAGCAATATTTTCAAGATATAATTGACTTATGGAACGATCAACAGTATCAACCAGAGCTGTCTTTTCATCCATTATTAAATAAGAATTATATGCCACGCCATTTGGTAATGGAAACATATTCTCAAAAAGCTCCAAACGCCTGTCACTGCCACCGACCCAAAATATGTCCGGTGCGATTTCCTGAACACAATACATAATTTTCATCTCCTGTCACAATGTATTCTATTATTAATAATCCATAAATTTTGGACTTACATAATTTATAAAATTCTTATAGAGTAATGATAACATATGAATGCCATCATAGCAATTTTAGACCTGGAGACAGCATAAATCCTCACAGAATGCAATTAATAATCCTTTATTTACATGTAACAACTTCTGCCGGGTGGTTCTTTTTTTATGCAGTTTTATGTTTTTTCGGAATTTCGTTTTGTCGTTATGATACAATACGGCCGGAGTATTTTTCTTTATCATGAAAGTGAAAACCTATATGCATATATATTTTCCTACTGGATGCTCAGGAAGAACATGGGATGTTTTAAGAAAAGTTTTTGAAGTAAAAAGGAGACACCAATGATAAAAAGAAAAATTCTCGTCTATATAATCCTGTCATATGCGATTTCATGGGTTTTCTGGCTTCCGTTGCTATTGAACCATCAAATGGGATCTCAGCTGCCTCAGCTGCCGGGGCAATTCTATATGGCTTCCTTCGGACCTCTATTGGGAGCTGTGCTGACCTCGGTTTTTTGCGAAGGAGTGCCGGGACTGAAAACTTGGATTATGAGAACCTATTCACAGAGGTTCCCGAAGAAATGGCTGGCACTTGCTGTTCTAATGCCGGTCTGCTATGGAATAGCGGGGATTGTAGTGCACCGGGTCATTGCTGGTGTCTGGCCGGATTGGAGCCATTTCGGGTTGACTCAAAAATTGCCGGGTTTCAGTCTGTGGCAGACCGCGTTAGTATGGATCGTAACCTTCGGGCTGGGAGAGGAATCCGGCTGGAGAGGCTTTTTGTTACCTGAACTGACAAAACGGTTTTCCCTGCGTAAAAGCTCTCTGATTGTGGCAGTTGTTTGGATTTTTTGGCATCTTCCGGCCTTCTGGTTCAATGATACTTACCTGAAGATGGGGCCGGGAATCATAGGTTGGGTCATCAGTTTGTGCTTTGGATCTGTTCTGCTTTCATGGCTTAGCAATGGCAGCAGTTTTTCTGTAATACCGGTGCTCATCTGGCACGGCGGCTTTGACCTGATCACCGCCAGTGACGAGGCTGCGCAGGTGATAGCCATGGTTTGCAGCATGCTGGTAATTGTACAGGGTATTTATTTAATACGGAAAATGGTAAAAAGTGAGGTAAAGCAGAGCAATTTAATGTGAAATGTAGCAATTACCATATCCCGCTTTTTCAGAATAAAAGAATTATCAAGGAACCGGGTTATAACTGATAATGGTACTTCATCCGAAGAATATTAAGAATTGCATTTAATGAGGAAAAGTTAAAGACTATTATGTAGTAGCCCTTTGTCCATAAGCGGTTATCAGCAGAATGGAGGTAAAGATGGGAAAAGGATTTGTATTAATTCCTGGAGCGGGAATGTCGGACTGGATCTGGAAAAAGCTGCTGCCGTTATTGAAGTACAAGGCAGTTACTATTCCCCAAAAAATAGAGGTCAATTCATACGAGAATCGTCTTAACTTCAAATTTGAAGCTATTTTGGATTATGCAGGCAAAGTTATTGAGCAGTCCGGACTGGAAGAAATTATTGTTGTTGGACACTCGGGGGCGGGACTTATTGCAGCCGAGCTTGCCAAAAGAAACAGGAAGGTAAAGCATGCGGTGTTTCTTGCGGCCAATCTGCCCGAGAATGGTGGAACAGCTCTGGATTCCTTTCCGGAGGAAATACGGAAAAAGAATATTGAAGCTGTGGTACAGCAGGCCAGGTCAGATACTATCCCTATGAAAAAGCTGGAGAATTCCTTTAGAACTTATTTCTGCAACCGGACCACCGAAGCGGATATGGAATATATCCTGCAGCAGGACTTTCAGCCCGAACCGGTCTGTGTATTAACCCACAAGGTGGACTGGACGGACTATCCCTCAATCGGCAGGACTTATATTTTGTGTACAGAGGATGTCACTGTAACAAAGCAGCAGCAGGAAGGCTTCGCTGCCAATCTGAAAATAGCTGACCTCCGCTATATGGAAAGTGACCATATGTGTATGATAAGTCACGCCGAAGCACTGGCAGAGGAATTAAATATTATTGCGGAAACATTATAAGTAAGAGGGGAAACCAGTTAAATAGCATTTAATCGCAATTGTGTATTGCTTGTAACAAAATTGAGAGACGAATGCAGGAATAAAAGGGATGGATTGAAAACAAGTAAAACTATAAAAATTGAAGGAGCATACATATGCTCGAATAACAAAAAGAATCTTCTTAATAACTCATTGAATTTATATATTATATAATCTTATTAAAGTGCAGATATGTTTGCTTGCCGGAGCCTTACTGACTTCATAGGTATGGTATAAAAGGACGACAGGTGAAATAGTTATCTGCTTTTTTATCGTAAACAATTCCGGTAAAAAAAGTGATAAACATATTTACTAATATTTCATTATGGTATAATATATTAAATATAATACGATATCGTAATATAAGATAATGGTAATATAAGACAAAGAAAATATAAGAGAAGGGTAATATATGATGGGTGAAATAAAAAAAGAACATATTATAATGCTTGATAGATTAATGCATCTATTTTATAAAAGAATGAGTAAATTTAATGTTGATTTGGACTCAAAATACTTCCAAGGGGTTACCAGTATTGAATTAAGCATTCTAGGTATTGCAGGCGAAAATCCGGACGTAATTTTAAAGGAGATAGCCGAACGACTTCAAGCTCCGGCAAGTACACTAACCAATGCCGTTGACCGGCTGGAAAAAAGAAATTTACTTACCAGGTCTATAAGTAAACGGGATAGACGCTCTTTTGGATTAATTTTAACCGACGAGGGAAGAAAGTTATATCAGGAACATGAAAAAGCAGAACAAATTACATGGAATAAAATTCTTGATACATTAGAAAGTGACGAAGAAATAGAGTTGTTCCTCAGTCTCATGGAAAAGATAGCCGAAGGTATTAAATAGTTTAATTTGGAGGGATTTAATTTATGGAGAAATCAATAGCCTATAAACGAAAGTCACAGATATCTTTTGATAATCAGGCAGATTCCTATGACTCAACCTATTATGGACAACATGCTCAAAGACTGTATGATAGAGTTATTGAAACAATGAACAAGTATGAATATAAAAACGTACTGGATGTTGGATGTGGAACAGGCTATGTACTTGCAGAAATTATCAAACAAAAACCTGTTGAAACGGCAGGCATAGACCTTTCTGAAAAAATGCTGGACATTGCAAAAAGACGAATTGGGAATGAAGCTGATTTGCGGAATGGGGACTCGGAACATTTACCCTGGAACAGTGATATGTTTGACATTGTTATTTGTACGGACTCATTTCACCACTATCCAAATACCAGGGCAGTGCTTAATGAAATGAGGCGGGTACTAAGTCCGACCGGAAAGCTTGTTATTGCCGACCCATGGATTCCCTCGCCTTTAAGACAATTTACAAATCTCTTCTTACCATTTAGTAAAGATGGTGATGTTAAGATTTATTCCAAAACAGAAATGAAAAGAATGTTTATTAATTGTAATTTGCAGGCTGTAAGCTGGGAAAAAGTCGGTAAAAATGCTTTTGTTACAGTGGCCGAGAAGAAGATTGGAGTTGGAAATGGAGATTGTTGAATTAAAACTTAGTGTGACCAATTGTTATCTTATAAAATGTCACCAGAAGTATATTTTAGTTGATACAGGCTATGAGTATGATTGGGCTTTGTTCTGCAAAAGATTAAAAGAAGCTAAAGTTAGTTTGTCGCAAATAAGCCATATTATATTAACGCATCATCACGATGACCATTGTGGGCTAATAACTAAAATTTTAGAGATAAACAGCAGTATTCATATTGTTATGTCCAAGCATGCCGGAGATCTTTTGATAAAAGGTGAAAATGACCGCGCTCATGGTGGTGGATTAATTAATAAACGGATAGAGTATTTAATCCGATTGAAACAGTTATATTTGTCATTAGTATTAAAAAAGTCTGTAAAAAAAGAGGGTAATCTGAAATTTCCACCTTATAAAGTACGCGAGATTGACAGAATTATTTCAGGGGAGACAAAACTGGAAGATGTCGGAATTGATATAAAGGGACGAATTATTGAGACACCGGGACATACAATTGATTCCATTTCCATAATATTTGATGATGGCGATTGTATAGCAGGGGACGCTGCTGCGAATTTTTTGCAATTTGCCGGAACGAAATATTGCGTAATTTTTATAACTGATATTCAGGAATATTATCTAAGTTGGAAAAAATTGCTTTCACAGAATGCTAGACGGATATTCCCGGCACACGGCAAGCCTTTTATGGCAAAACGACTTGCTGAAAATATGGGGAAAATAAGGAGTTTAGAAAGATAAGAAACTGTATATCTTCTATGTTCTCAAATATATTTTAGATGAAGCATTTTCATTAATATGCACAGAAAAAGCGTTTTTAAAGAATTATATAACCAAGTAAATTCTGGTTGAGAGGTGCTGGGGTTAGAGGTATAATTGGATATAGTATGTTTACTGACAAGTGAAGTTATCAGCTGAGTAAAATTTATTACATATTTTTTGGGGGAGGATAAATTTATGGAGATTTCGCCAATTGGTGGATTCGCTGGCATTATGTTCACTATCGTACCTGTAATTATAATCATAGGATTTATATTTGTATTTGGCACAATTATTTTACGTTCTATACAGAGTGCAAAACAGTGGAAAAAAAATAATGAGTCCCCTGTTCTTACTGTTGATGCAACTGTGGTAACAAAACGGTCGGATGTGCATCATTATCATCGCAACATTGGAACAGACAATATGCACCACATGTCATCATCGACTACATATTATGCTACATTTCAAGTAAACAGCGGTGACCGGTTGGAATTTGAAATTCGTGATATTGAGTATGGAATGCTTGTGGAAAAAGATATTGGTAAGCTGACATTTCAAGGTTCACGTTATTTAGGATTTGAGCGTGAAAGAATTTAATTGGTATAAATTTAAGAAAACAAAATTCAAGCTGGAAAATTTATAATTTGGACTTTCAACAATCAGACTTAGCAAACCTTATTCGAAATTGATGAAAGTCCAGATGTACATTACCGGTCAGCTATTCACTAATGCCTGAGCATATTTGAAAAATCATTCTCGATTTTTAGAGTGTCAAGAATCTGACTTATTTGCCCTCGATGATGTGTTTGATGATTGAACATATGCAAAAGTAATTTCCAAAAAATCTTTTTAAGTTTTTCGCCCTGACGTGTTATCCTTGTAACTGTCATATTCAGATCTTCCGTTTCAATTTCATCAGCAAGTTCTACTATTATACTGTCGAGTTTCAATCTGCTTTCTTTCAGATCAGTAAAATTATGAAAAAGCTGTTCTCCATAATTAGGTGTTCTTTCAAAAACAGGATGTTTATATACAGAATATTCTTTGATTGTTCTGAAGCTATTTAGCCAGATTAGATCGGCTACATAATAGTGATTTAATATTTCACCTATACTTTTATAATATCCTTCCACCTGGAAGTCATAGACATCGAAAGCATGACCTTCTATAAGCTTTAGCAGTTGGGCATTTATCTCCTGATTGCATTTGGCGTAATATTTATATATTTCGATCATATCTGGTCTCCTTCTAAAAAAAATAATACTACATCAACAATTCCATTATGAAATAACATTATTAGAGTGTCAATAATCCCTGGTATTTTCAACGGCTCGGTTGTTGTGATAAATTACAACATTTTTTATATTAATATTTAAACTTTATTTAAAAAAACTCTAAATTTTTAAATAAAGTTTAAATAAAAGTTTAAACGCTGAAAACCGCTTGTTTTCGTAAAAAATGTATAAAACAAATAAAAAACCATTTAAAATTGTGAAAAATATATAAGAATTAGACAAAATAATTAAAAAAACACCTAAAAAACTATTGTAGTTTTAAAAATGCTATGCTATACTTCAATTAAAGTAAACGGATTTGACAACTAATTTTATAATAAACTAAATAAATATTTAAAATATATTTCATTTTTTTAACTAAACAGTTTAAATTTTCTAAGTTACTACTAAAAGTTTACATAAAATTTAAAATGATGGGTGGTCCTATATGAACATTAAAGAAATTTCAAAAATTGCAAAAGTATCTCAAGCCACTGTATCTTTAGCACTTAACAACAGACCCGGAGTAAGTGAAGAAACCCGTTACAAGATTCTCGAAATAGCAAGTAAGTATGGCTATAGCAAAAGATCAAGCAACCCCAAAAAGAATATCCTGTTTATTAAATATATCGGAAGTGGTGCTGCTGTTGAGCAGAACGGAGATTTTATAGCCAGGGTAATTGATTCTATAGAATATGCTTCCAGTAACTTAGGATATACTTTAATAATTAAAAATATTATGGAAACAGATTTTAAGTCAGAAATAAAAGCTATTGATTATGACGAATATGCCGGAATAGTATTTTTAGGAACAGAGGCAAAATCCGAAGATATTTCCTCATTAAAAGACATATCTATTCCCATTGTGGCGGTTGACAATATGTTTCAAAAGCATGATATCGATTCGGTAGTTATGGATAATTTTGATGGAATTTACAAAGCGGTAAGTTATTTGGTTTCCTTAGGCCATAAAAAAATAGGCTATCTGGACAGTGTAATAAGGTTTACAAATTTCGATCAGCGGACAGAGGCTTTTCTGAAGAGTATGGAAGAGTTCGGCCTGGATAAAAACCAGATGATACTCCATGTTGAACCAAATCTGGACGGTGCTTATCAGGATATGTTAAAGCACTTGAAACAGGTATCGGGTGATATGCCCACTGCTTTTGTAGGAGCTAACGACACAATAGTGATTGGAGCCGTAAAAGCATTAAAGGCATATGGAATGAAAATTCCAAACCAGATATCGGTCATAGGATTTGATGATATTCCTTTCTGTACCATGATGGATAAGCCATTGACAACTATAAGAGTATACAAGGAAAGAATGGGTGAGCTTGCAGTAAAGCTGCTGGATGACAAGATTAACAATCCTTCTGAAGAAACTGTTAAAATGCTGGTTACAACCAAACTGATAGAAAGAGAAAGTACGGCAAGTATAATTTAATACGGTAATATCTATGGGTAATCAGTGGAGTGACCGATGCCCATAGTTATTAATATAAAAAGTAATATTTACACTTAATTTATGGGAGGTACTTATATGAAAAGAAAGCTTTTTTCAATGCTTATGATTGCAGCAGTTGTAACTTCAACTCTTGTTGGCTGCGGGACAGGCAAAACCGATGATGCAACTGCAAGCACCGGCACACAGGGTACAACTGAAACAAAGAAAGTGAAAATTGCAGTAATTAGAAACCTGCCTTCTGATGACCATACCAAGCAATTCCTTGATGGTGCGGTACAGGAGGGAAAAGCTTTGGGATATGAGGTGGATACCTTTATATCCAATGGAGATGACGCAAAATTCCAGGAACTCGTAGGTCAACAAATTGGAAAAAATTATGATGGACTTATTATTTCCCATGGTAAAGTAGAGTACTCAACAGACATGTTAAAACCGGCATTGGACAAGGGAATGAAAGTTGTTACTTTTGACACTGCCTTTAAAGATAATGTTATACCTAAAGGAATCACTTCTACAGCACAGGATGATTACGCATTAGCGCAATTATCTCTTGATGAGATTATAGCAAGATCACCGAACAAACCTGCAAAGATATTAAAATTATGGTTTGGACCTGGTGTACCTCCTCTTGACAGACGTGAAGAAATTTACAAGAAGTACGAATCTGAAGGCAAGATCAAAACAGTTGAACTTATTGGACCATCAACACTTGATGATGTACAGGGTGAAGTATCCTCACGTGTTGGAGCTGTACTGTCCAAATATCCTGCAGGTTCCATAGACGCAATATGGGGTTCATGGGATGAACTGGCAAAGGGTGGATACAAGGCAATGCAGGAAGCTAAACGTAACGATATCCAGCTTATTTCCATAGACATTTCAAACCAGGATATAAACCTGATGATGGAAAAAGACAGCATTTGGAAAGCTACAGCAGCAGTTGACCCAAAACTTATCGGAACAGTTGACATGAGAATCCTTGCCAAGAAATTAAAAGGTGAAGAAACTCCTGAAACTTTTAATCTTGAAGCAAATTTGATAAAGGCTGAACAGTTAAAATCAGACACAATTATGACTACCTTGAGCGAAGTTGTTCCTGGATGGGGTAAATCAGATGCCTTCAATGAAACCTGGATGGATGAGCTAAGAAAAGCAAACGGTAAATAATCTTAATTTAATAGTACTAATGATTTATGCTAATAGAAAAGGTACACTCCACTTTTCTATTAGCAAATTATTAGTACCCTGATAATTGCGGGGGTGAGAAAATGCAGCAGAAAAAAGCTACAAAAATTAGAATGAGCAATATTTCGATAGAGTTTCCGGGTGTTAAAGCTCTTTCTAATGTAGATTATGCAATGGAAAGTGGAAATATATGTGCACTTATAGGTGCAAATGGGGCAGGAAAGTCCACTCTTATGAAAGTTTTGGCTGGTGCAAATCCGAGCTATGAGGGTCAGATATTTATTGATGACAAGCCGGTTGAAATAAGAAATCCGAGAGAGGCTAAAAAATTTGGTATAGAAATTGTATATCAGGAAGTAGATACTGCACTTATTCCGTATTTAAGCGTTGCTGAAAATATTATGCTTAACAGTATTGTTAATAAAATGGGCGGCAAACAATTCGTTAATTGGAATGAAGTAAAGAAAAAAGCTAGAGATATCCTGGGAAAATTCAACATGAATCTGGATGTTAACAAGCTGGTAAGTGAACTGACACTTGCTCAAAAACAAATGGTGCTTATTGCCAGAGCTACTGTTGAAGATTGTAAGTTTTTAATACTGGATGAACCGACGGCACCATTAAGTAATAGCGAGACAAAAGAGCTTTTTAGAATTGTCAGGGAATTGGCAAACAAGGATAATGTCGGAATAATTTTTATTTCTCACAGACTTCATGAATTATTTGAGATCTGCCAAACTATCACAGTTATGAAAGACGGCAGAGTAGTTGCAGAAAGAATAATTGACAATGATCTTACTCCAAAAGATATCGTAGAATTAATGCTTGGAAGAAAATTTGATGATACGTACCCAAAGA
Organism: Eubacterium sp.; assembly: GCA_029266335.1. Lineage (GTDB taxonomy): Bacteria > Bacillota > Clostridia > Acetivibrionales > DSM-1351 > Ruminiclostridium. The sequence continues at coordinate 12,937 of JAQSXC010000062.1, forward strand.
AGAAGATTCCTATTGGGGAAGTAATGTTTGAAGTTAATGATTTGAACGAGAAAAATGGAGCTGTTAAAAATATAAATTTGAAGGTTAAAAAGGGCGAAATAGTAGGAATATCCGGTCTGGTAGGTGCAGGTAAAACCGAACTGTGCAAAACCTTGTTCGGAGCTCTGAGGCAGGGCAACGGAGAAATCAAACTAAATAAAAAAGTCCTTAAGATAAAAGATCCCCATTCAGCAGTTAAACAGGGAATAGCATTGGTTCCGGAAGAAAGAAGAAAAGAAGGAATTCTGGTGGAAGATCCTGTTTATTCAAACTTATCAGCCACATCTCTTAAAAAATACAGTGATAAATTCAGCTTTGTATCCAAAAAGAAGGAAAAAGAAGCGGCACGCGGCATAATCAAAGATCTGGGAATCAGAACACCTTCCGAAAACCAATTTGTAAAATTCCTGTCCGGCGGAAATCAGCAAAAAGTAGCAGTAGGCAAATGGATAGTTTCAGACGCTGAAATATATATTTTTGATGAACCTACCAAAGGTGTGGACGTCGGTGCGAAACGTGATATTTTCGAGTTGATCGAAAAGCTGGCGGCCATGGGTAAAGGTATTATTTATGCTTCGTGCGAGTTTGCTGAAATACTTGCAATTGCAGATAGGGCATATGTTATGTATGACGGCAGGATTGTTAATGAAGTAGAGGTTTCAACTACTAGTGAAGAAGAACTTCTCTATTATTCTACAGGAGGTCATTGATTATGGAACTCAACTTAACCAAGTCAAAAAACAAGTTCTCTCCGGTTGATTTTTTAACTAAATGGGGAACAGTAATAACTATTGTATTCTTATTTATTTTCTTTTCCGCAATTATGCCCGACACATTTCTGAAAATGAGCAATATGGTTACTATTTTACGTAGTATTTCTATTGTTACGGTCATAGCTATCGGTGTAACCATCTCTCTTACAGTAAACGGTTTCGACCTGTCGGTAGGATCAACTGCAACCTTTGCGGATGCACTGATTATGACAATGTTTGTATGGCATGGAATGTCTACAGGCTTATCCATTGTTGCAACTTTATTAATCGCTTTGGCAATATCTGCTATTAACGCATTTTTTATAGTAAAGGTTAAAGTTCCTGATATGCTTGTAACACTTGCGACCATGTTTGTATTCCAGGGTGTGGCAATGACATATGCAGGTGGAGGATCGGTCTCGGAAAACATGGCAAGGCTTGACGGTACTCCCACAACAGGAAAGGTACCGGCATTTTTCAAACTGATTGGACAGGCTCCATGGATAATTATAATAATGTTGGTAATTGTAGTTCTGGTTCACATATTCCTGACATATACAAAGCATGGAAGATATATGTATACTGTCGGAGGCAATTTGGAAGCTGCAAGACTCTCAGGTATAGCAGTCAATAAATACCGTACTCTTGCATACTTTATGTCAACATTTTTTGCAACCTTTGGCGGTATAATGCTGGCATCCAGAGTTGGATCTGCTCAGATTAATGCGGGTGCGGGTTACCTTATGCCGGCAGTTGCAGCAGCATATATCGGCTTTTCAGTTGCCGGAACAGGAAAACCGAATGCAATCGGAACACTTGTGGGAGCATTGCTGGTAGGTATTCTTGAAAATGGTCTTGTTATGCTTTCAGTCCCTTATTATTCTCTCGATATTGTAAAAGGTGCAGTTCTGATTCTTGCACTTGCCAGCACATATTTCAGGTCGAAAAAATAAAGGACAATAGATTACAGGGGGGAAATGACATGCCAAAGTTTGATAATTATTTTTTAATGAATACAGAAGATATTAAAGAATATGCTAAGGAAAAGCTCAGTATTTTTAATTCGGGTGCGGTACTTGAAGCTAAAGAAATAGGGGACGGCAATCTTAACTATGTTTATAAGGTATGGGAAGAGGCTACAGGAAAATCAGTCATTGTTAAACAGGCCGGTCACGAAGCCAGAATTTCAGAGGAAATCAAGCTTTCTACCGACAGAGCAAGAATAGAAGCGGAGGTTCTCATCAAACAGGGAGAACTGGCTCCCGGTTTTGTGCCCGAAGTTTACAAATATGATGATATTATGTGCTGCTGCTCCATGCAGGATCTATCAGATCACACCATTATGAGAACGGCACTTATACAGCATAAGAAATTCCCGCTGTTTGCAGATCACATTTCTACTTTTCTTGTAAATACACTATTGCTGACAACAGATATCTGCACCGAACATAAAGCCAAAAAACTGAATGTTCAGAGATATATCAACCCCGAACTTTGTGAAATAAGTGAAGACCTTGTATATACGGAACCTTATAATGATCTGGGCAAAAGAAATAATGTTTTTGCACCAGTCAAGGATTTTGTACAGGCAGAGCTGTATGAGGACAAAAATCTTCATGCAGAAGTAGCAAAATGCAAATTTGATTTTATGAATAATGCCCAGTCATTGATTCATGGAGATCTTCATACAGGCTCCATATTTATTACCGAGGAATCTACAAAAGTAATTGATCCGGAGTTTGCATTTTATGCTCCCATGGGCTATGACATAGGAAACGTAGTGGCAAATCTGCTGTTCGCGTGGAACAATGCAGATGCAACAATAGAATGTGAAGAAGAAAAGCAATCATATTTGAAGTGGATAGAAGATTCAACCACAGCTTTGATTGATTTATTTATTGAAAAATTCAATATTTCATTTGACGCAAATGTAACTGACCATATGGCAAAATCAGAAGGTTTCAAGGAATGGTACCTTGGTACTGTTTTAAGAGATACAGCAGCTGTATCAGGTCTTGAACTGATCAGAAGGATAGTTGGTCTGGCAAATGTAAAAGACATAACAACCATTTCCGATGAAGCAAAAAGAGCCCGCGCTGAAAAAACATGCATACTTGCCGGTAAGGATTTTATCATGAACCGTGACCAATACAAAACAGGTAAGGATTTTGTGGGTGCACTTAAAAGAGCTCTTGAAAATGTAAAATAACGCCATACTCATAATTGCAAAAGCTAAACCAAAAAGGAAGGGGCTATTATCAATGGAAGAAAGAAACATCATGACTTATGAAACCGTGAGCCTGGATGACCAGAATAATCAGCTGGTAATCATTGACCAAACCAGGTTACCTTATGAAACAAACCTGTTATACCTTAAGACCCAAAAAGAAATATGGAATGCAATTTATTTACTGCAGGTAAGAGGTGCTCCGGCTATTGGAGTAGCAGCTGCTATGGGAATATATCTGGGAGCCAGAGAAATAGAGGCTGATAACTACCAGGAATTCTACAGCAGGTTTATGGAAGCAAAAGCTTATCTCGCTTCGTCAAGACCTACAGCTGTAAACCTTTTCTGGGCACTTGACCGCATGGAGAAAATAGTTACCGATAATTCTGAAAAATCAGTGGCCGAATTAAAGCAGCTTTTACATGATGAAGCTGTTGCGGTCAAAGAAGAGGATGTATGGGTTTGCAAAACAATAGGAGAATACGGATTGTCACTGGTTGAACCAGGGATCGGTATCCTGACACATTGCAATGCTGGTCAGCTGGCAACTGCGAAATACGGGACAGCACTTGCACCAATATATCTGGGACAGGAAAAAGGCTATAACTTCAAGGTGTTTGCCGATGAAACCAGACCGCTTCTTCAAGGAGCAAGACTTACAGCATATGAACTACACTCATCCGGAGTTGATGTAACTCTCATCTGTGACAATATGGCATCAATTGTAATGAAAAACGGTTGGGTTCAGGCTGTGTTTGTGGGCTGCGACCGTGTAGCTGCAAACGGTGATGCTGCAAATAAGATAGGAACCTCAGGTGTGGCAATACTGGCAAAACGTTATGGAATACCATTCTATGTTTGTGCTCCGACTTCCACAATTGATATGGAATGCCCTACAGGAAATGAGATTCATATTGAAGAGAGACCGGCTGAAGAGATCACGGAAATGTGGTACAAGGAGCGTATGGCTCCAAAGGGGGTAAAGGTATTCAATCCTGCCTTTGATGTTTCCGACAATGATCTGGTTACAGCAATTATAACCGAATACGGAATTGCAAAAGCACCATATAATGAATCATTTAAAGAGATATTTGCAAAAAAAGAAGCTGCTCAGAAAAAAAAGTAGAATACTTATAAAATAATCCGAAAGGAGATGATTAAATGGCAGTCTATAGCGGAGCCAAATACCTTTCAGATTTTGAAGCAAAAAAAGCTATTGTTGAAATCGGAAAAAGGATGTTTTATAAAGGCTTTGTAGCATCAAACGATGGCAATATCAGTATCAGGACGGGTTCAAATGCAATCTGGACCACACCTACAGGTGTATCAAAAGGATATATGACACCGGATATGATGGTTAAAATAAATATGGACGGAAAGGTACTGGCAGGCAGATATAAGCCTTCCTCAGAGGTGAAGATGCACCTGAGGGTTTACAATGAAAATCCTGATGTAATGGCGGTAACACATGCACACCCTCCGGTTGCAACATCCTTTGCCATAGCAGGCATCAGTCTGGACAGGGCCATATTACCCGAAGCAGTTGTAAACCTGGGTTCAGTGCCTATTGCTCACTATGCCACACCCGGAAGTACCGATGTACCTGATTCTGTTGCCCCATACTGCAAATCGCACAACGCGGTATTGCTTGCAAACCACGGAGCTTTATCCTGGGGAAAGGATGTATTTGAGGCATACTATCGTCTTGAATCTTTAGAGTATTATGCAACAGTTCTCATGTATACAGGAAATATAATAGGAAAAGCAAATGAACTAAGCTGCAACCAGGTCAGTGAATTACTTGAAATCAGAGAAAAGCTAGGCATTAAAACAGGAGGAATCCCTCCCTGCTCAATAACAGCTACCAATGTCAAGGATGTTGTAACAAGTACCAACCAGGAAAAAGTAATACAAAAAAATCCTACGTATGTAGATTCCGGTTCAGGTTGCGAAATTTCAATCCGAAGCCAATCCAAAGAGCAAATGCTGAATGAACTTGTGAAAAAGATAACTTCTCAGGTTTTAGAAAGCTTAAAGGGGTGACAAAAGTGGATATTCAGGCAAAAGATATAGAACTTATCGTACAAAGGGTTTTAAATAATGTTCTGGCAAATGAAAATATTAATTCAGAACCTGAGATTAAAACCTATAACGCTGCTAAAAAAAATATTACTGTGAATAAACCTTATGAAAACTCAACTGCCGTGACTGCTAAAAATACTGCCGGATCTCAAATATTTGTACCTCAAGCAAGTGCAAAAGGTGAATATGGTGTATTTGACACAATGGAAGATGCAATAGATGCAGCTTATGAAGCTCAGAAGATTTATGTTAATGAATTTAAATTAAAAGATCGTAACAGGCTTATCGATAAAATCAGGGAAACAGCACGGGCAAATGTTGAAAAGCTCGCTATGATGGTCAGAGAAGAAACAAATCTGGGACGTTATGAAGATAAAATACAGAAACATTTACTGGTTATAAATAAAACTCCCGGAACAGAATGCCTTGAAACCTCAGCCATCTCGGGAGACAACGGATTAACAATTGTTGAGCACGCTCCGTTTGGTTTGATTGGAGCTATAACACCCGTCACCAATCCAACAGAAACCATAATAAACAATGCTATTTCCATGATTGCCGGCGGAAACGCTGTTGTTTTCAATGTACACCCGTCTGCAAAAAAGTGCTGCGCGTTTTGCCTGCAGATGATAAACCGTACAATAGAAGCAGAGGGAGGACCGGCAAATCTCCTGACAATGATAAAGGAACCTACCCTTGAGACTGTAAATGTTTTGTGCCAGAGCGAAAAGATCAGGCTGCTTGTAGGAACAGGAGGCATGCCAATGGTAAAGGCCCTGCTTAAGTCAGGTAAAAAGGTCATCGGTGCCGGAGCCGGAAATCCGCCTGTTCTTGTTGATGAGACAGCTGATATCAGACATGCTGCCAAAGAAATTTACAAAGGAGCATCCTTTGATAACAACCTGCTTTGTCTGGCTGAGAAAGAAGTATTCGTTCAGGAATCAGTAGCAACAGATCTGATTTATAACATGATTAACGAGGGGGCTTATCTTCTTAGCAACGAGCAATTGGACAAGATAATGAACCTGGTGCTCACATATGATGAAGGTCCGGGAGGCAGAGAATACCATGTCAGCAAAAAGTGGGTAGGGCAGGATGCCGGAAAGATGCTGGAGGCAATAGGAATACCGGGCAAATCCGACGTAAGGCTGCTGATCTGCGAGGTTGGCTATAACCATCCGTTTGTAATGCTGGAGCAATTGATGCCTGTACTTCCCATTGTAAAGTTCAAAAATCTGGATGAAGGTATCGGCTTTGCAATGCATGCAGAACATGGCAACAGGCATACTGCTTCAATGTTTTCAAAGAATGTTGACCATCTTACAAAGTTTGCGCGGGCTATCGAATCAACTATATTTGTTAAGAATGCAGCTACACTTGCCGGTGTTGGGTTTGATGGAGAAGGTCATACCACAATGACAATTGCCGGGCCTACAGGAGAAGGAATTACCAATGCGGTTTCATTTACACGACAGAGAAGATGTGCTTTGGCAGAAGGCAACTTCAGAATTATATAGTGAGGTGGTAAATTTATATGGCTATGGGTTTTTTAGAAGTTGCAGGCTATGGTGTTGCTATATATGCTATGAATAAAGCCTGTAAAGCAGTTGATATTGAAATATTGGGAATTGATACAATCAATCCGAAGGATACCAGTGCCCATATACCTCTTACTGTGCAGGTCAAATTTGAAGGTAGCGTATCCGATGTCAGGATCGCGGCTGAAATAGCAAAGGAAGCGGCACTGCAGTTTAACAGCAGGGATGAAGTTATAACCAGTGTAATTGATAATCCGTATGAAGGAACTAAAAAGCTGGGTCACATATCAAAGGTAAAATTTAAATAAAACTTATTACGGGAGGGTGAGAATATGACAGCAATCGGATTAATAGAAACCAGAGGATTAACTGCCTCTATTGAAGCAGCTGACGCTATGCTCAAAGCAGCAGGAGTAGAAATCGTAGGGACTGAAAAAATTGGATCTGGTCTTGTTACAGTTATAGTAAAGGGAGAAGTAGGTGCAGTTAAAGCTGCAGTAGAAGCAGGCGCGGCCGCGGCATCCAGATTGGGAGAGCTTGTTTGTGAACATGTAATTCCAAGACCGCATGACGATATAGCCAGAATTCTTCCTGCAATAAAGTAATTACTAAGAGCCTAAACAGGATCTAAAGGACAAAGCTTATGATTAATTATAAATATAATGCTATCGGAATTGTGGAAATCAGTTTCTATACAAATGCGGTTATTGTACTGGATGAAATGCTCAAAGCATCGGAGGTTACACTTGTTCAATGCGAGAAATTGCTGGGCGGAAGGCTGGTCAGTATCATTGTAGGCGGAGAAACTTCGGCTGTCCAGTCTGCAATTGAAACAGCATTGGAAATGGGAAGCAGGGTTGGAAAGAAAAATATTAAAATAGCAGTTGCAATACCAAGCCC
>JAQSXC010000063.1 GCA_029266335.1 Eubacterium sp.
TCTGGAACCGCCAACAAAAGCTGCATGGGGAGGTAAAGAACTGCCCTTGCTTGACTTGGATGGAAATAAGATTTTACTTTTGGAGAGTTAATAACACTACTATATGGAGGACAAAATGTCTACAGTCTTTAATAACAAGGAAATATCAGAAGCTAATTTGAGAAAGTTTATCCAATTTTTAGAACAGGCTTATGTTGAAAGAGAGGAAGAAAAATTAACTGAGCTGTTTCATCCTGACCGTAGAAAAAAATCTTTTCTAAAACACTTTGAAATGCAAATGCTCTATCAGATTTATGATATTCAATCTGAAATACTGAACTTTAAGCTAATTGATATTTCAGAGGACAAAGCAACTTTGTTATACAGTCGCAAGCATACTTATACCTGTAAAAACATTGAAGATGAAATTGATGAAACTCCTAATAACATAACCAGTTTTTACGTGGAAATAATTTCAGAAGATAATTCTTTATATATATTTGATTATTCTTCTTTCAGTGTACTGTATTTAGATAAAAACGGAGAAGTTTTACCCGATGAAAGGGCCGTTGTTCCAAAAAGAGCGCAGTTTTTTGCAAATATGCAACGGTTTATAAACTTCTTTGATCTAAAGGAATTTACACCTGCAACATACAAAGTATACAGCGACAGTGAATATATTGGCTACTACCCGAAAGAGGAAATCTATGAGTATAATAATTCCCGGTCATTTACAATTGACTACTTTGAGGAAATGAATGCGTCATCTTTGGAAGAACATACAAATTCTTATATAGATCAGGAATTAGTATTAGGTAAAGTTATAGAGCAGGCTGAAGACTACTCAATTATTGAAACTCAGTTTATGCGTGATTCACAGCTGAACCATGAATTAGTTTTAAGCCTTCTGGCATTTGACGGCTTCTTTATGATGCGATATCAAAAAAGTACAAATGCTGCAATTGATAATGAAACCAGAGAAGCATGGATCCAGCAGATGAAAAAGGCCACTTCAGTGATTAACAATGTTTAACCGGCATATACTTTGAATATACACATTGCAATACAGCTTTCTGGACTGTTTTATGGATTTCTGGGGATAGGCAGGCATGAGCTGGATACAGCTCGGAAATGCGGTACTTGTCCCCAGGGATTATCCATTATTTGACCGTAAGGGGGATTAATGGTATAATATTTTTTATGTGCAGAATATGACTGCACTATTGTTTATTCATTTATTAAAGTAATAGAGGGTTTATGGAAGAAAATGAATTTAAGTCATTAGAAGTTTATAGAAAGTTAGTCGAAAATATCAACAGTGAAGGCTATACCGAACTGGAACTGGAACTTCTGTATCTGATAGAAAATGAAAAAGACTTTCCTGTAGAATTATTAAAAAAGTTTGCAATTGATTATATTGCTAATAGTGCATTGCTAAGAAAAGAATTAGCTTCATTATTTAAAAGGTTTGAGACCTATCAGAATAAGAAATAACATCATATCACATGCAATTCACATTTTTATTTAAGTTTCCGGCAGCAGGGGCTCCTGTTGGTTGGGAATATCACTCCACATGGATGGATTATCCAGTACCTTGTTGACTATTTCAAAATACGAAGAGACACTATGGCATTTTTTAATTTTCTTCATCAGCTTGCCGTCTTTATCCATATGAAGAGAAAGGTATGACCAAAACTCCTTCATTTTGTCACACAAATGCTTGTCACCTGAAAGAATATTTTTATAGTAATAGAAAATCTCATCGTGAAATTTTTTAATCATACTCATTTTATTTTCCGTTGGAACCACCTTGCCTTTAATTGCAGACGGAAGGAAGGGGTCACTTAGTGCACCTCTTCCCAGCATAAAATTATTTATTAAGGGGAAGCGGCGACTGATATTAAAAAAGTCATTGCAGGTAGTTATGTCTCCATTGTATGTAATATTGTGTCTGCAAGCAGAAGCAAGGGCTTCAAAGGAAGCCAGATCCACCTTGCCTGTATACATCTGATTTCCTGTACGGGCATGAATAATAACTCCTCCAAGAGGGTATTGATTAAGCACGTCCATAACCTTCATTCCTTCTTCAGGATTGTTCAGTCCAAGTCTCATCTTAACTGTCAGTGTATAGTCAATGTCGGCACAAACAGTATCAAGGAACTCTTTTATCATATCAGAGTAGGGGAGAAGTCCTGAACCTTTTTTCTTATTTGTAACCATGGGGAAGGGACAGCCGATATTCCAGTTTATTTCGTCATAACCCAGCTCAACAATGGCCGAAGAAAATAGCCTGAAGTCTGTTCCGTTGTTACCCAGAAGCTGAGGAATAACTTTAAGATAAGGGTCATTATGCTCGGGAAGAATATCTTTTAAAAGCGATTTGCTAATCCTGTTATGGTCAGTAGTGGCAATGAAAGGAGAATAATATTTGTCGATACCTCCGAATATTTCATCAAATGCATTTCTGTAACATGCTGTTGTCATACTCTGAATTGGGGCTAATAAAAGGTTCATAAATATATTCTCCTAAATAAATCTGCAATTTCTAATACCTAAAATATATTATAGCTTGATAGAAGCAATAAATACAGACAATAAAAATTACCCGGTATACCGTGAAAAACCTCCTAAAAGCACTATTTAAAGCTGTTCTCAGGAGGTTTCTATGATTAATTGCTGATTATATCAACTATGGAATATTTCTAATACAGCTTACAAGCCACGAAATGTCCGGGTGAAACTTCTTTCAAGCCCGGTTCATCCTTCTCACAGCCGTCTATTTTCTTAAAGCAGCGTGAGCAGAAGCGGCAGCCTTCGGGAAGATCGATGGGGCTTGGTACATCGCCAGAAAGAATTATACGCTGCTTTTTATTAGTAGGATCTACTGAAGGTATAGCCGACAGCAGCGCCTGTGTATAAGGATGCAGAGGATTGGCGTACAACTCCTTCTTAGGTGCTATTTCCACCAGCCTGCCAAGATACATAACTCCAACACGGTCACTTATGTGTTTTACTACATTCAAACCGTGAGCTATGAACAGGTAAGTGAGACCAAACTCTTCCTTTAGCTCATCCAAAAGATTCAGCACCTGCGCCTGGATTGATACATCCAGTGCCGAAACCGGTTCGTCACAGACAATAAGCTTGGGCTGAACTGCCAGTGCCCGGGCAATACCTACACGCTGGCGCTGGCCTCCCGAAAATTCATGCGGATAGCGGTTTCTCTGATGATTTGCCAAACCGACACAATTCAATAAATAGGTTACTCTGCTCTCGACTTTTTCCTTTGGCAGCAGGTTATTAATTCTGATTGGTTCAGCAATAATGTCGCCAACTGTCATTCTAGGGTTAAGCGATGCGTACGGATCCTGAAAAATCAGCTGTATATCCTTGCTGTAAGTACGGCGCTTGGCTTCCGGCAGCTTTGTAAGGTCAGTGCCCTCAAAAACTATTTCCCCTGAGGTTGGAGCGTACAGATTAACCAGCATCTTTCCGATGGTGGTTTTTCCACAGCCTGATTCACCAACCAGACCGAGGGTTTCACCTTTATGGATACTAAAAGATACATCATCGGTGGCTTTTAATACCGAGGTGGGACGACCGAAAAAGTCATGATCCAAGGTGAAATACTTCTTAAGATTTTTTACTTCAACCAGGACTTCGCTCATGCTCGTTTACCTCCTTGTTTATCGTCCTCATAAAGGAAGCAACGTACCTTATGGCCATCCTTTTCTACCAGTTGAGGCATTTCCTTACGGCAGCGGTCCATACACCTGTCACAACGATCGGAGAAGGGACAGCCTGCCGGCATGTTCAATGGATTTGGTACCATACCCTTTATCATATAGAGAGGTTCATCATTCTCATCCTCAAGTTTTGGAATGGAACGAAGCAAACCCAGTGTATACGGGTGGAGAGGGTTTTCAAACAGTGAACGCACATCTGCTTCTTCAACAATTTTACCGCAGTACATAACTATAACATGATCTGCAGCCTCGGATACAACACCAAGATCGTGAGTGATCAGCATTACCGCCATATTGAATTTCTCACGCATATGATACAGCAGATCCAGTATCTGAGCCTGAATGGTAACATCCAGCGCAGTTGTCGGTTCATCGGCAATCAGAAGCTCAGGATTCCCTATCAATGCCATAGCGATCATAACTCTTTGACGCATACCGCCGCTCATTTGATGCGGATAGTCATGGGCACGCTTTTCAGCCGAAGGTATTCCGACAATCTCCAGCATTTCAATTGTGCGCTTAAGAGCCTCCTTTTTGGAGACCTTCATATGTGTCATAATGCTTTCCATAATCTGATCCTTGATCCTGTAAACAGGATTTAAGGATGTCATGGGCTCCTGAAAAATCATGGAGATCTGATTTCCGCGTACCGAACGCTTTTCAGCCTTGCTCATTTTTAGCAAATCCTTACCTTTGAAGAGGATTTCACCATCTGCTACGCGGCCGGGATCCTGAAGCAAGCCCATGATGGAAAGGGAGGTAACACTTTTACCCGAACCTGATTCACCTACTATTGCAAGAATTTTACCTTTATCTATAGAAAAACTGATGTCATCAACAGCATTAACCACACCTTTTTTCAGTTTGAATTCTGTTTTTAAATTTTTTACTTCAAGTAACATGTCTGCACCACCTTAATTCTTTCTGGATTTGGGATCGAGAGCATCTCTCAGACCGTCACCCAAAAGATTGAATGCCAATACTGTAATTGTAATTGCTATACCTGGGAAAATAAGAGTATATGGTGCCGTAAATATGAAGCCTCTGGCACGTCCCAGCATATCGCCCCATTCTGCCACGGGGGGCTGTACTCCAAGCCCTAAAAATCCGAGAGCTGCGGTATCCAGCACTGCAGTGGATATTCCCAGTGTAGCTCTGACAACAATTGAGGAAAGCACATTCGGCAATATGTGTTTGAATATGATCCTGCTGTTTTTGTTTCCTATAACTCTTGCAGCCTGGACATAATCATTTTCCTTTACCGAGAGGATGCTTCCTCGCACAATACGTGCATACTCCGGGATTGAAACAAGTCCGATTGCAATAACCGCCTTATCTATACCTTTCCCAAGGGCAGCCATAAAGGCAATAGCCAGAAGTATCGAGGGTATGGCAAGCATCATATCCATAAAACGCATAATAATTATATCTGATTTACCGCCGAAATAACCTGCAATGGAGCCGAGTACGACGCCAATTGTCAGGGATATAACTACAGCACTCAAGCCAACGGTAAGTGAAATCCGTGCACCTGAAATAATTCTGCTTAATATGTCACGTCCAAGCTGATCTGTTCCGAACCAGTGCTGGGCACCAGGTTTTATAAAGCTTTTTGACATGTCGGACACATTGGGGTCGTAAGGTGTAATAATTGGCCCGAAAATAGCAATCAAAAGCAGAAAAACAATAACACACAATCCAGCTACAGCAGCATGATTTTCACGCAGGGCTTCCCACATCTTTTTGAGCTGAGACTCCGGTTTTTCAAGAGGAAGGGCTTCCTGTAATGAATTCTCGCCTACCGATGATTTTGAAGTTTTCAGTTTCATGAAAGTTAAGCCTCCTTCTTGGAAAATTTAATTCTTGGATCAAGAAATGCATAGAAAATATCTACAACAAGATTGATCAATACGAAAATACATGCAATCAGTAATACAATTCCCTGAACCACAGGAAAATCTGATTTCAGAATGCATTCAACTGTATAATGTCCTATACCTGGCCATGAGAAAACTGTCTCGGTAAGCACTGCTCCACCCAGTAAAGAGCCCAGCTGCAAACCGATAACGGTAGTAACCGGTATCATTGCATTTCTAAGTGCGTGGTGAGTAATAACTCTGCCGTCTTTTATACCTTTGGCCTTTGCAGTACGGATATAATCCTGATTTAATGTGTCCAGCATACTGGAGCGGGTCATTCTTGTTATGATAGCCATGGAATACATTCCAAGAGCCAAGGCAGGTAATATCAGATGCTTTAAGGCATCAGCAAAGGCTTCCATGTCACCTGAGACCAAAGTGTCGATCAGATAGAAGCCTGTACCGTCATAGGGCTGCAGCAGCGGATCAATTCTGCTTCCGGAGGGCAATATGTGCAATATGCCTGAGAAAAGGATTATAAGCAGAATACCAAGCCAGAAGATAGGCATGGACACACCGATTAATGCAAGAATCATTCCGGAATGATCAAAAATGGAATTCTTCTTTACAGCTGAAATGGCACCAATCAGAATACCTATTATCGATGCCAGAATAATTGCTGCTATTGCAAGTTCTATTGTAGCCGGGAAACGGGACATTATTTCTTTAAGCACCGGAGTTTTTGTGTAATAGGAGTTTCCGAAATCTCCGATAAAAGCTCCTTTAATGAAATCAAAATATTGAATATATATAGGAGAATTTAAGCCATTTGCTTCACGCCATTTTTCTACGGTTTCAGCTGTTGCATGTTGTCCGAGGACAATCGGAGCGGGGTCGGGAGAAAATACGCGCATTATAAGGAATACTATGACGGAGACTCCAAGAAGTACCGGAATCAGCATAAGTATACGTTTGACTATATATTTTAACATCTTTAACAACCTTTCCCTAATATCTTTGCAAAATAATATCTGCCAGAAGCGTAAGGTCACAACTTCTGGCAGCGTATACGTACAAAATGTGTCAGTTAAAAATATAATTCAATTAGTTTTTAGAAGCTTCCGAAAGGAATATAACTCCGGTTGTATGGTAGTTGAAGTCTTTAACATTGCTTCTGTAACCAACAAGTGTTGTAGCATGAGATATTGGAAGCCAAACAGCTTCTTGTGCAGCCAACTTTTCAAGATCGGTGTAAATCTTGTTACGTGCATCACCGTTTGGTGTAGTGAGACCCTTAGCTATTAAATCCTTGTAAGCAGCGTTGTCATAACGTGCAACATTCATTCTAGGATCTTTATCAGCCATCAGGTTCATGAAGTTATCAGGATCACCGTTATCGCCTATCCAACCATAGAAACAGATATCATAATCTCCTGCTTTTACCTTTTCCTTGTAAGTTGTCCAGTCAAAGGCATCAATTGTTGCTGTTACACCTGCATTTTTGAGATAACCCTGGATTGCTTCTGCAAGAGCCTGACCGTTAGCAGTATTGTAAGGTCTTGGGTTTGTATATGTGATTATATGTAAGTTGGTAACACCTGCACCGGCAAGAGCTGTTTTTGCAGCAGCCTGATCGAAGGCAACCTGAGCTATGCTTGAATCAAAGCCTGGTATAAAGGATGGAAGTACTGAGGTTGCCGGTTCAGCATAACCCTGGTACAAGCTCTTTACAAGTTCAGGAACATTTATTGCCTGAGAAATTGCAGTACGTACCTTGACATCATTAAAAGGAGCCTTGGTTGTATTGTAAGCCAGATAGTTTATGTTCATACCGGCTGCCTTGTATATCTTATTTCCTGAATCTTCGATCTGTTTTACAACAGTTGCGTCGATTCCGTCAATTATATCAGCTTCTCCATTATTCAATGCAACTACTCTTGCGGAGTTGTCAGGAATAAACTTGAAAATTACGTTTGAAGTTACAGCTTTTGTTCCCCAGTAATTGTCATTTTTCTTAAGAACTATGTTCTGGCCTTTTGTCCAGCTTACAAAGGTGTAAGGACCTGTTCCTACCGGGTGTTCGTTTACATTGTTGTTGTTTTCCTCTAAAGCTTTCGGACTTACAATTGGTGCACCCATGCACATTGCAAGGTTGTTAAGGAATGGAGTACTTGGAGCCTTCAGGTTGATTTTAACAGTAGAGTCATCTACAACTTCAACATCCTTTACAGAACCAAATACGAAACCTGCATAAACCATATCTTCAGTAACCTTTGGTGGTAACTGACGGTCGATGTTTATTTTAACTGCTTCAGCGTTAAAATCAGTACCATCCTGGAATTTAACACCCTTTTTAAGATGGAAGGTGTAGGTAAGTCCGTCACTGCTTACCTCCCAGCTCTCTGCAAGAGAAGGTTCAATTTGTGTCGAATCCTTGTTGTACTTCAAAAGTCCTTCATAAATGTTTACTATGATTTTTCCTGATTCACCGTCATCAACAAGTGCAGGATCAAGTCCTCTCGGATCTGCACCCTGTGCGTAAATGATTGTGTCCTGAGCTCTGCTCTTGGTAGTTTCACCAGATGATGATGCAGCTGCTGATGATGAATCCGCAGACTTATCGTTTTGGCTGCCGCAGCCGGCGAGAGTGGTCAATGCAAAAGCTGCTGATAAAACCAGAGCTAATACCCTTTTGTTTCCTTTCATGATAAAATCCCTCTTTTCATTATTTTTTTATCTAGTATGCTTTCCTTCTAACACTGTAGTGTGCTAAAACGAAATTAAAAACGCTTAACATGAAAATGTTAAGCGTCTTTGCTTAAATCAAAATTATTTTATCATTATTTTTGCAAGCTTTCAATACAAAAATATCATTTTATATTGAAAGCTTTGAAGTTCCCAACACAGAATATGTATATTCTACTGTTGTTACGCCAATTCTGATGTTGAATTCTGCATATTGAGAGTTTTAAACCTTCAAACTCTCTCCTTTTGAAATATCTGAAACAATCCTGTCAAAAAGTTCCTTGTCTATCTTGAATTTCAATCTGTATATCAAATATCCCGCCACAATAAAGATAAGAGGTATTATAAGCATGGATACCTTCATTACCAGCAAACCGGTGCCGGTCACGTCTTCCGGGGTGGCGGCAGAGTTTATCCCTGAAATAATAAGCGTTATTCCTACAATACCATTGGATAAGGCACCTCCGAGTTTGTTTATCAGCGGCTGTACCGAAAAGGTAATACTTTCATTGCGTTTGCCAAGCTTCCACTGACCATACTCCACTGTATCAGCCAGAAACATCAGTATCAGCAGCTGAATAAAAGCCTCACCTATAAAGAGAAGAACTCCGGCTATGCCTATAGGAAGCATGTTCATTGGTGAAATAAAAAATATTATATAGCCCAGAACAACTAAAACTGTAGCAGAAGTGTAGAGCTGTTTTCTGCTGAACTTTTTTGAAAACAGGGGAAAGCAGGACAGTGCAAGCAGCTGTGAAACACCAAGTATTCCTGCAAAAACTGAATACATGTTTTCATTTTTAAAAGCGTATTTAAAAAAATAAACACCAAAGCTGGTGGTAGTACAGTAACCAATCATGAACAGCACCATGGAAATAGCAGTAAACAAAAGCTGATCGTTTTTGAAGAGTATCCTGAATATTTCTTTCAAGGGAGTGCTCTCCTGTTCATTATGGAATTTTCTGTTTTCCTTTACTCCAAAGAGAGTAAAGCACAAAAAGGCCCAGGTGGTTAAAACTATGGCTGCTGCCAGCAGGAACCATGCCTTTTTACCTCCGCCCAACGCATTTGTGATGGGAAGTATACCAACAACGATAATGTACATGCCGACATTTGCACAGATTCTGGCAAAGGAGCCTATCCTTTCACGTTCCTTCTGGTCAAAGGCAAGGGATGGAAGCATGGACCAGTAGGCAATATCATTAATGCCATAAGTCAAATCCCATACTAAATAAATTAATACAAAGCAGACAACGTAACCTATGCCGGTTATTCCGAAATCGGTAAAAAGCAGTATTGTCAAAATGCCTCCCATTACACCTCCGATGGCAATCCAGGGCTTGAACTTACCAAAACGGGAGCGGGTATTATCCACCAGAATACCCATAAGTGGATCATTGAGGGCGTCAAAAATACGCAGGACTGTGAGTGCCACAGTCATATACCACATGGTGGAATCAGGCAGGTCCAGGATTTCTGTAAGGTAGAAAAGCAGGTACATGCTGACTATGGAATAGAGCATATCCCTTCCAACCGTACCAAGACCAAAGAAATAGCGGTTACGTGTTGTGCTGCTCATTGTTTAACTCCTCCTTGTTCATTGCTTCAGTAATGTATATTTCGGAACCAAAATCCCCATACATACGAACTTTTTCATTATAGCCCGTACCGGAAAATTGATTGTTCAGAGGTATTCCTGCTGAAAGGGCCCGATTTGAACATTTGTATTCCTGTACACAGTCGGTCATACTGTAGTGGCGGTTTGCCATACGGAGTATGAAGCCGTCAGGGTTCAGCTCTACCGGCAGAATATGCTTCATAAGCCCTCCAAACCTCTCAAGGTACATACGCTGAGGCCGGGTCCCAACGAGGTAGTGGCCTGGCTTCAAGCCTTTTACCACCAGCCTGTCTTCACTTTCTGCTGCAGAGGACAGCACCTGGAAAAAGCCTGTTAATGCAATATCACCACTTTCACTAACGCTCTGCCATATAAACTTGTTGAGCTTGAGGGTTTTCTGCCTTGAGAATTGACCGTATTGGAATACTCTCCGGTACTGTTTGTAAAAGGCTATCTGATCGGCAATGTCTTTCTTCTCCTCTGGAGTCAGGTACCTGATATCAAGCTCATAACCCAGGCAGCCGAAAGCAGCTGCGTTGAAGCGGGTGGAGAGAGGCGTTTTCCGCAGAGTCTGCTGATGGGGAGATTGGGAAACATGGGCACCCATAGTCGAGGGTGGGTACAGATATGAAAGCCCTGTCTGGATCTTAAGCCTCTCAATTGGGTCTGTATCATCCGAACACCATATCTGGGGACTAAAGCAAAGCATTCCCAGGTCAAACCTGTTTCCTCCGCTTGAGCAGCTTTCCAGCAGGATATGAGGACGGGAATCAAAGATCCGGGACAATATTTCATAAAGCCCGGTTATGTATCTATGATAAAACTCTCCCTGATTATTTATTGTGGGGGAGTAGCCTTCGGCAATATGACGGTTCATGTCCCACTTGACATAGCTGATATTGGCCTCATCAAGTATGGTGGTGACATTTTTGACTATGTAATCCCTGACATTTGGATTGCATAAATCAAGTAAAAGCTGATTCCTGCCCAAAACAGGTTTCCTGGCAGGCAGAACCACTGCATATTCAGGATGTGAGCGGTATAGCCCGCTGTCCGGATTAACCATTTCAGGTTCGAACCATAAGCCGAAGTCCAGTCCAAGTGCCCGGATCTTTTCTGCAAAGGCTTTTATGCCATGGGGGAGCTTTTTTTGGTTGACCGAATAATCTCCAAGACTGCTTTTGTCATTGTTCCTGTCCCCAAACCAGCCATCATCCAGTACGAAAAGCTCCACTCCCAGTTTTACTGCATCCTTTGCCAGATTCAGAAGCTTGCTTTCATTAAAATCAAAGAAATGTGCTTCCCAGTTATTGAGTAAAACAGGACGTTCCCGGTTTTTCCAGCTGCCCCGGACAATATGCTCATTAATGAAATCATGCATATTGCGGCTCATACCGTTAACCCCCTTTTCGCTGAAGGAAATTACTGCTTCAGGAGTTTCAAAACTCTCCCCTTGGGATAGGTTCCATTCAAAACAATGAGGGTTGATGCCGGACAAAACCCGGACAATATCACGGCCAGACTTTTCTACGGCGCTGTAGTGATTTCCGCTGTAAACAAGATTAAAGCCGTACACATGTCCGTGCTCCTGAGTGGCATCTTCTTCAGCAAGGATGAAACCCGGATTGTGGCGGTTGCTGCTGTCTCCTGTAGTGGAAGAATTAACGGTTATTCCGTATTGCACCGGTCGCTCATGCACATTTGTCTCCTTGATCCAACCGCCGTCAAGTGTGAGCATATGGAAGTTTTCATCGGGTAAATCCAGACACATGCTCATAATCCGGCGGACTGAGAGCAGGGTATCACAATTATTGGTCAGAACTGCTCTGCGTGTAATTATATTGTTTTTTTCAAATACTGAAAAATAAAGATCCAGAGTTATATTAAAGTACTTATCTTTTAAGGTCACTACAAGAGCTTGGTCTGCTCCATAGGCTGAGGGCAGCATTGACATATGTAAAGAACCCTGGACAATTTTATGTGAAGTATATACGAAGTCGCTTGTGAAAGAGCCGTCAGGCATTTTTAATTCGGCAGGGCTTTGTCTGTAATCTCCCCGCCCTATGTCCGACCATTCCAGCAGCATATTGTCAAGACAGTATAGTTCATCCGAAGCTTCATATACAATACTGCTTCCAAGAGGGATTGTACGTTTTTGTCCAAGTGTTTCGGCAGCTTCGGAAGCATCCAGGGTGCTTCCGTAATAGATATGCTCCAAATGGCCATGTATTGTAGATGTGAATATGTATGAAGTATTGGCAGTGTCAAGCCTGAAAACATTATTCTTAATCGTTATCATAGAAATACCCCTTCATGATTGATGGACCTTTAAAAATAAAACTCCTGAGGCAGCTAATAACGAAGCGGTAGATGTCCATGGTGTCCTTTAGGACTCCTTTGCCTCTGTAAGTGGCGGGTTCCGCTCTGATTTTCAGGCGGTGAGCATATCTCCCGCCTCTTTGAAACGCGCTTAAGGTAAGAAAAATTTTCTATTGAACCTATGCGTTATAACAATTCGCTGTTTCATCTTATCATATAAGTTATTTATTTACAACGAATAGGAGCTGCGTTTCAAGTACAAGAATCCATTTGGCAAATAAAAAGGAAAATTGTCTAAAAGACGCCGGCATGAGTACATTTTTATGGGATTATTGCAATGAAACCGAATAGATTAGTATTAATTTAAATTTAGGGGAAACATAAAAGTAACATAATAATTTTTTGAGGTGACCCTATGTCGAACATATTCAGGACAAAATCCATAGAGAAATTGTTAGAAGGTGCACAGGAAAATGGAGAAGGTAAATCACTTAAAAAGGTGCTTGGTGCCTTTGAATTGACAATGTTGGGTATAGGAGCAATCATCGGAACGGGCATCTTCGTTTTGACAGGTGTTGCCGCAGCTAAATATTCAGGACCGGCACTGATACTCTCATTTGTTATTTCAGGGCTGGCCTGCGCTTTTGCAGGACTTTGCTATGCAGAATTTGCTGCCATGGTGCCAATTGCAGGAAGTGCATATACCTATGGCTATGCCGCTTTAGGAGAAATTTGGGCATGGATAATCGGCTGGGATCTGATACTGGAATATGCGGTTACAATCTCTGCAGTAGCAATCGGTTGGTCCGGCTATATAGTCAGCCTGCTAAAGGCCGCAGGGATTCACCTGCCGGCAGCACTGATCAACGCACCCGGAGTTGACGGAGGAATGGTCAACCTGCCTGCAATTATAATCATTGTACTCATAGCTGCACTGCTTATCCGTGGTGTCAAGGAAAGTGCCACGTTAAACAATATCATGGTTGGTATCAAGATCGCAGTTGTTATACTTTTCATAGCATTAGGCACTTTTCATATAAAACCTGCAAATTGGGTTCCATTTATGCCCTTCGGTTGGAAGGGAGTATTTCAGGGAGCAGCAATAGTATTTTTTGCATATATAGGCTTCGATGCTGTTTCAACTGCTGCTGAAGAAGTTAAAAATCCGCAGAAGGATTTACCCAAAGGAATAATTGCCTCATTGATTGTCTGTACGATACTTTATATCGTAGTGTCTGCCATATTAACGGGTATGGTGCCATTTCTGGATTTTAAGGAAACTTCGGCACCCGTTGCATATGCACTTGCACAAGTGGGAATCAACTGGGGATCAGCCCTGGTATCTGTAGGAGCTGTTTCAGGTATTACATCAGTACTTCTGGTTATGATGTTTGGTCAGACAAGAGTATTTTTTGCCATGTCAAGAGATGGTTTGATTCCCAAAACCCTTGGCGAGGTACACCCTAAGCTTTTAACACCTGTAAAAAGCACTGTGCTTGTCGGCATTGTAACCTCTCTAGTCGCCGGATTTACTCCTATAACCGTAGTTGCAGAGCTTTCCAATATCGGAACCCTGGCTGCTTTTGTTATTGTATCGGCAGCAGTAATAATGTTAAGGGTCAAAAGACCGGATATCAAAAGACCCTTCAGATGTCCATGGGTTCCGGTTATTCCGCTGCTGTCAACCTTTTTTTGTGTTGGACTTATTTTTGCGCTGCCAAGAATAACCCACATCAGATTTATAGTATGGCTTGTCATAGGAATAGTAATTTATTTTACGTACAGCAGGAAACACAGCACATTAAATAATGGGTGACGAATTAAAAAACGGGTAAGTAATAATAGATAACAAAAATGTTTGATATTCAACAGAAAATAAGTGGTATTCTGCAAATAATAGTTTATTGAAAGCAAACGGCAATGTAATAGGAATAAAGTAAAAGATAACACATGTAAAATTTTACTTAATGTTACAACTATTTGTACAGAGGTGCTTAAATGGAAAATGTATTTGATTATGAAGATATTCAGCTGATTCCGGCAAAATGCATAGTTAACAGCCGATCTGAGTGCGACACATCTGTGAAGCTTGGAGGGCGTACATTCAGATTGCCTGTGGTTCCGGCAAATATGCAGACAATTATCGATGAGAGGATTTCTGAATATCTGGCTGAAAACGGTTATTTTTATATTATGCACAGATTCCAGCCCGAGAGAAGAATTACATTTATCAGGGATATGAAGGCGAAAGGTCTATACTCATCTATAAGTGTAGGAGTTAAGGAAGAGGAGTATATGTTTGTTGAACAGCTGGCAGGTGAGAAGCTTTCACCTGAATATGTTACCATTGATATAGCTCATGGGCACTCAAATGCCGTGATAAGGATGATAAATCACATAAAAAACCGGTTGCCTGATAGTTTTGTTATAGCAGGAAATGTAGGTACGCCTGAGGCTGTAAGAGAGCTGGAACATGCAGGAGCCGATGCAACAAAGGTAGGAATCGGGCCGGGAAAAGTCTGCATAACAAAAATTAAAACCGGCTTTGGAACGGGAGGGTGGCAGCTGGCTGCTCTTCGTTGGTGCGCAAAAGCTGCCAACAAGCCCATAATTGCTGACGGTGGCATAAGAACAAATGGTGATATTGCCAAATCAATAAGATTTGGTGCTAAAATGGTAATGATAGGTTCTTTATTTGCGGGTCATGAAGAATCGCCGGGAGAAACCATAGAAATTGATGGCAAGCTTTACAAGGAGTACTTCGGTTCAGCTTCCGAATTTCAAAAGGGTGAGAAGAAAAATGTTGAGGGTAAGAAGATGTTTGTAGAATATAGAGGCTCAATTAAAAATACCTTACTGGAAATGGAGCAGGATCTTCAATCTTCCGTTTCCTATGCAGGAGGGACTTCTATTGAAGCACTTCGGACCGTTGACTATGTTGTGGTTAAAAATTCAATTTTTAATGGGGACAGGGTGTATTAACCGACAGACCCAGTATATTGGGAACATTAATATTTTGTAGCTGCTATGCAGCTTACGGAGGTCCATATGAATAATATTTCACAAAGAATTGACAAGCTGCCTGCGACACCTCTTCTTTGGAGGGTGCTGCTTCTGACAGGTTTTGGCTGGTTGTTTGATGCCATGGACCAGGGAATGGTTTCAGGGGTAATGGCAGCGATAGGTAAGGAGTGGAAGCTGACACCGGCTGATTTGGGTATTCTTGGCAGTGCTTCAGCTGTGGGAATGGCTGTAGGAGCAGCCGTGGCAGGTATGGTATCAGACAGATTTGGAAGAAGGACGGTTATAACCTATACCCTTGTTTTGTTTGGTATAGCCAGTGCATTATCCGCCTTTTCACCTAACTTTACAGTATTGTTGTGTTTCAGATTTTTAACAGGGCTGGGTCTGGGAGGAGAATTACCGGCAGCCTCGACTCTTGTCAGTGAATATTCACCTACCAGAATAAGAGGACGGATGGTGGTATATCTGGAGAGCTTCTGGGCCTGGGGATGGATTATCGCAGCGTTGATAGCCTATCTTTTGATTCCGGTATACGGCTGGAGAATTGGTTTCATTCTTGGAGGAATACCAGCACTGTATGCAGCCTATATTAGAAAGGGAATTCCGGAATCCCCCAGATATCTGGAACAAAAGGGGCGCTTTCATGAAGCTGATGCAATAGTAAGAAAAATGGAACTGCAGGCAGGCATTGAAAATGCTATTATGGCCACAGCACCCAAGGAGGAACAGGAGAAAAAAAGCAGGGTCCATTTTACTGAACTCTTGTCAAAACAATATTTTCGAAGGACAATTGTACTATGGGTTTTATGGTTGGGTATAAATTTTGGGTATTACGGCTTTGTTCTGTGGACTCCAACCCTTCTGGTAGGTAAAGGGTTCAGTCTGGTAAAAGGATTTGAGTTTACATTGATTATGTGCATAGCACAATTACCCGGATATTACAGCTCGGCATATCTGATAGAACGGATCGGCCGCAAGGCGGTATTGGCAGTGTATCTGGCCGGAACAGCAGTTGCAGCATACCTTTTCGGTCATGGGGAAAGCGTAACTGCAATACTTGTTTCAGGTTGTCTTCTCTACTTTTTCAGTCTGGGAGCCTGGGGAGCGGTCTACGCATACACTCCCGAAGTTTATCCCACCAGGGTCAGAGGAAGCGGAACCGGCTGGGCTGCCGCAATAGGGCGAATCGGAGCTATCTTGGCACCTTACATTGTCGGCCTTGTCTATGAGACCTATGGCAAACAGGATGGCTTCAATTATGTCTTTATCATGCTGACAGCAGTGTTTGCCATAGTGGCTGTCGTTGTTGCGGCAGCGGGTATAGAGACTAAAGGCAGGACTCTTGAGGAAATTAACATATCAAAATAGTAAATAAACTTAAATTAAAAAAAGAAAGGGTTAAGTCAGTCAACTCTTTCTTTTTTTATAACCCTTACAGGTTCTTTGCAATAAGTACCAGAACATCCCCGGGTTTTATGACATAGTCCTTAGGAGGATTAACAGTGGTTCCGCCTTCACAGGATACTCCGATAAGTATGCCAAGCTCTTTATTTATATACTCCAATGAAAGTTCATAAAAGGTTTTACCTGCTTCCTCCTGTGAGCAATTTTTCTGATAAATTTCGTGACCGCTGTCATTTGTCATCAAATCTTCCAAAGTATCGGAAACATGCTTGTATAAAGCACTTCTCACAATAATTTTACTGCTTATGTGGCTGGTTATTATGGTATCGTCAACATTTGCCCTTTTAAAGTGCGGCAGATTGCTTTCGTCCATAATTTCAGAAATCAGGTGCACCTGAGGATTAAATTTGTCTATGGACAGACAAATCAGAACGGATCTGGCATCCATCATCTGTTCATTCTCCAAACCTTCATCCGCAAGTACAATTGCCAGGGATGCCTTTCTGATATTGGCCCTTTCCAGAACGGCATCATCCATTGCATCACCATGAACAAAATATGTATTCTTATGCTCCAGTTCGATTTTTTCTTTATTGGAGATAACGGTAATTGCTTTTCCGGTATTCTCACGAACCAGTTCGTCAACAACAATACGGGCTTTTTTATTCCAGCCTACCACTATAATATGTCCAACTTCTTTTATATCCATTTTTCCACCTTCCCTTTTCAATGTAGCTTCAACAAAAACCGAGGCAATGGCGGCAGTAAAAAAACCGAAGGTTCCAATCCCAGACACCATAAGAACAACAGCCATTATTCGTCCCGGTAAGGTTACGGGAAAATAATCTCCATATCCAACAGTGGTAAGAGTAACAAAACACCACCACAGTGAATCCCATAGAGTCAAACCATCCTTTGACCTGTACTCGCACTGGTAAAAAACCAATGAACCGGTAAGTACTATAAAAATAAGAAATATCAGGACTTTGTAGATATTGTTTTTATTGAAGGTACTATGGATAAACCTAAAAAAAGAGGCTATTGATATAAACATTGCGAATCCTCACAGTTTTATTTATGACACTTTACCCCCTATTAACAATGTACAATACGTTTTTGAGTGGCAAAATAGCCGGCGTGAGGCGTGTTGTATATTGTCAATAGAGGGTAACCACGTTTCATAATACCATATCAGTTAAAAATTCACAATAATATTAAACCACATGGCGTTTGGGAAAAGTATGCAATTTACTTGACTCTCCAATTCCAACAGGCTAAAATTTAAATTGCGGCAAGTGATAAAGATATACATAAATATGGTAATATTTATATTAATTTACTAAGAGCATTTATCTGTGTAAAATGGTTCGAGTCTATATAATAGGGGGCTTTTTGTAATGAATAAAAAGGGAAAGAAGTCTCTGTTTCACATTCATACACTCAGGCACAGAATGAGTTTTATTTTAGGAATTTGTATGCTTTTATGCTTTTTGCTGGTAGTATTGGTATCGTATATTTCGATGCAGGCAGCAGAGAAAAACAGAGTAGAGACTACAATGCAGGCAGATCTGCTTCAACTTTCCGAGCAAATTGATGCAGATTACTATACTCTGGTGCAGCTTTCACAGCAAATGTCTGTAGAGGGCAACGTCGGTAAGCTGGTGAATGATTATGTTACGCAAAAGGGTGGATATGAGCGTATTGAAATATCAGGGAGGATAAGCAGTGATATAAATACAATGCTGTTCAGCCATGAGAATATATCACTTGTAGGTTATTATCTTTCAAAACCGGAAACGAAAAAGCCCGATAAAATGCTCTTCTTCAGCTTACCCCTTAAGGAAAACTCAAATCCTTATAATCTGACCACAATTGTGCAAACCAGTCAAATGCAGCTGCAGCCAATCCATAAAAGCCTGAATTATTCATCCTCAAAGGATGTTGTTTCGCTTTTGCGGAAGGTTCGTTTCAGCGATGATAATGAATATATGATCTATGGCGAGATTTTCTCGGGAATAATGCAGGATATTCGTTCTTTTTCCAATATCCGAAAGGTCTCTTACGATTTACTGCAGGTTGATAAAAATGGTGCTATCTGTTTTAGCAGCAACAAAGCATTTAAAGCAGGGAATGCCATTAATGCAAATATTAATCTGAAAAGTAAATACATTCAGGAAAGTGAAGATTATACATATCTTTCTGCAGGCAGTAAATTTGGGTTTTACAATATACTTATAGTGCCAAAGGCCAGTTACCATAAGCAGATGATATACTGGCAGCTGAGTGTGGTTATTGTCTTTATTGCCGCAGTAGTACTTGTATCTATAACAGGTTTTTTGCTGTTTCATCTTATTTACCGGCCTCTTCAATTGCTGGGACGCGACATGCAGGAGGTTGGAAAGGGTAATATTGTTTCGGTAAAACAATCCTTCCGGATTGATGAATTTGACAACCTGTTTACCAAATTTGATGAAATGAAGCAGGAGATCGTGCAGCTGCTGGAGAATGCCCGTCAAAAGGAAAAGGAAAAACAGCAGCTTGAAATTGACAAGCTGTATTATCAGATAAACCCTCATTTCCTCATGAATGTACTGCATTCTGTCCATTACATGGCAATAAACAACAAGCAACCGGAGATCGAAAGATTTATTTATAAATTAAATTATATTCTTGGCTACAGTCTTGGAAAAACAAATACAAAAGCTACCTTTCGCACTGAACTCAAGTATCTGAAGTTATATCTGGAGCTTCAAAAGGAGAGGTATGATTTTGAAGTCTGGTTGGAGGTTGAAGAGGGTGATTATCTTGATACATCCTGTGCACGTTTTATAATGCAGCCTCTGGCAGAAAATGCAATCGGTCATAACATTAATGAATTCGGAAACATATGGATAACGGTTAAGGTTAGGAATGAAAACTATGTTGAAATTACCATACGTGATGACGGACATGGTTTTAAGATTGACGGAAATAACGTTTTTTCACCTCCTGACAGTAAATCAAACAGGGGTATAGGATTAAGATATGTACAAATGAGTCTGTTGTCTTTTTACGGAGACAGTGCTCAAATCAATATTGAAAGTCAGCCTGAAGCAGGAACAACCGTAACACTTTTACTGCCAGTTCAGAAAGGAATTGAACCGTATGTACAAGGTATTAATCATTGACGACGACAAGTTAGCAAGAAAAGGCCTCATATCAATGGTCCCATGGGAAAAATGCGGAATGACTGTTGTGGGAGATGTTGCAAATGGGATGCTTGGCCTGAATTTTTTAAAAACCCAGGAGGTGGATCTTGCAGTAGTAGATCTTTCAATGCCTGTATTAAACGGGCTGGATTTCATAATGGAAAGCCGTAAGACTTATCCTAAGCTGCAGTATGTTGCTTTGAGCTTTCATGAGGATTTTGAATATGTACAGAGTGCACTGCGGTTGGGTGCGCTGGACTATATATCAAAACTGAGAATGGAGGAAGAGGATTGTTCTGAGATATTTCTGAGAATAGGGAAACTCTTGAGTCAGTCAGAAAGAACTTTTGACACAGGTGTTGCGCTAAAAGGTTCCGCACCTGTTGATAACGACAGGGGACTTCAGAAGGAACAGTTTGAAAATATGCTTGCAGACTGGCAGGGCTGCCGTTGGGTTTATGATACAGGACTCTTCCTGCGCCTGAAAGAGGATGTGGACGGATCAGCCATTAGTCTGCGGCAGATGGAACGTTTTCTTATGTTCATATCCCAGGAAATTGAAAGGGTATT
>JAQSXC010000275.1 GCA_029266335.1 Eubacterium sp.
GACAAGGTATGTTTTGCATTTCTATAAGTTGGGTGGGTCTTCAGGCTCGCATAGAAGCTTTCAACAATCTCTTTGGCTATATTGTCTACCCTGTCATCGTCATTGCCGAACTGAGGATAACTATCCGGTAATTCAAAATCGGTTATGATGCCCCTGTCATCCCTGAGTACTTTAACTTTTGTATGCTTGATGGCACTCAGAGAATCCGCCATGACTGAAAGGCCGGAGATCCCAAAGGCCATAAGCCTGTTGACATCAGTATCGTGAAGTGCCATCATGAGTCTTTCATAGGCATATTTATCATGCATATAGTGAATGGTATTCATAGTGTTGACGTAAAGCCCGGTCATCCATAGCTGGAGCTGCCTGTAATTTTTAACAACCCTATCATAATCAAGATAATCACCTTCATAGGGAGCTGTTTCAGGTGCTACCTGCTCTCCGGTAATCTCATCCCTGCCGCCGTTTAATGACAGTAAAAGCAATTTGGGAAGATTGCATCTGGCACCAAAAAACTGCATGTCTTTTCCCAAACGCATGGCCGAGACGCAGCAGGAGATTCCGTAATCGTCTCCGAACTCAGGTCTCATCAACTCATCATTTTCATATTGTATTGCACTGGTCTTAATTGATATACCGGAGCAAAAACGTTTAAAGTTTTTTGGAAGCCTGTGTGACCATAAAATTGTCAGGTTTGGCTCGGGAGCAGCACCCAGATTATTCAGGGTCTGAAGAAACCTGTAAGAGGTTTTGGTTACCATATGCCTTCCATCAGTGCCTAAACCGCCTATGGATTCAGTGAGCCAGACCGGGTCACCTGCAAAGAGTTCATTATACTCTTTGGTTCTCAGGTGTCTTATGAATCTGAGCTTTATTACAAACTGGTCTACAAGTTCCTGGGCTTCTATTTCTGTCAAGGAACCGTTATTTAAATCTTTTTCAATGTATATATCAAAGAAAATGTTCAATCTTCCCAATGAATTGGCTGCACCATTGGTTTCCTTCATTGCTCCCAGAAAAGCAAGGTAAGTCCATTGAATTGCTTCAAAAGCATTCTGAGCTGGGCGTTTAAGGTTAAAGCCATAGGAATCTCCTAGTAAAATAAGATCATTGAGAGCTGAAATCTGGTCGTGAATTTCCTCCTTCTGCCGGATTATCTCCTCAGACATTTGACAGGGAAGAGCCTCCAGGTCCTTTTGCTTCTTCAATATAAGCCTATCCACACCGTAAAGTGCTACTCGTCTGTAGTCACCTATAATCCGGCCCCGTCCATAAGTGTCGGGCAGGCCTGTAATAACCCCGCATTTTCTGGCCCGGCGCATTTCTTCACTATATGCACTGAACACTCCGTCATTATGGGTTTTGATTTCCTTGTTAAAAATATGATCCAGTTCAGGCGCGGGCGAGACTCCGAACTGCTCACAGGCCTGCTTGGACATACGGTAACCGGTTTTGGCAATAAAAGCTCTTTTTAAAGGTGTATCTGTCTGGATACCTTTAATAACTTCATAGGGTTCATCAATAAAACCGGGCTTGTGGCTTGTTATACCAGAGATTGTTTCAGCGTCGATTTCAAGAACACCACCGTTCAGATGTTCTTCTATTAACAGACTTTTGCAGGTTTCCCACAAATGTTTTGTTTTTATGCTTGAATTGGCAAGAAAAGTCTCATCACCGTCATATGGTTTGTAATTCTGTTGAATAAAATCCTGGACATCAATACTGTTATTCCATTTACCGCTTTTAAACTCCTGAAAATATTGATCCATAAATACTGCCTCCCTGTAAAATTGGTTTTGCCAAGGGTTCTACTCTGCTGTATAAAATTTGTAGCAAAATAAAAGCCGCCTGGGCATTATAGCGCCCAGGCGGCCGGCTTTTAAAAGTCATACTCCCGTGTGGTAATCTCCACTTCCGCCAGTTGTAAGACAGTTCTTCTTTATCAACGAATACTTATTAACTTATATATTAAGTATAAAATAAAATACAAATAAGTCAATAGTTTATTACAATTTAAAATACAAAAAAGAATGATTTTCTACTATATATGCTAATGTGATAAAGCAATAAACAATATATTGTATCTGATTCATAGCGGAAGGATATATAAGGCATGGTTGACAAGAACATATGTTTGGTATAGTATTACCATAGTATGGAAAATGCCGGTACCTGAACCGTCAGCCAAAATAAGTTGCTGTTAGGAGATAAAGGTTAAAAGAAATTTTAAAAATAAATAGAGGAGGTACCGTGCCCATGCCATTTCTATCATTGCGTTTTGTGCAAAATGCTGGGCATGGGGATATTTATGGAGTGCAATTTAAAAGATATTTCGGTTTATTATGAAGAGTATGGTGAGGGTATACCCATAATAATGATACATGGCTTTACACTAAACCATAAAATGATGGTTGGCTGTATGGAGCCGATTTTTAATACATTGCCCGGTTTTAAAAGGATTTATCTTGACCTGCCAGGCATGGGCGGAACAAAAGGGGAGAAATGGATAAACGGTTCCGACAAAATGTTGGAGGTAGTGCTGGAATTTATTGAAAAGGTTATTCCGGGACAGCGTTATTTGGTTGCAGGGGAGTCATACGGAGGCTATCTTGCCAGAGGGGTGCTGTACCATCAGGAAGATAAAATTGATGGTCTTCTTTTATTATGCCCGGTAATTAATGCTAGAGACAATGACAGAATTCTTCCGCAAAAAACTGTTCTTGTCAGAAATCAATCCTTGCTTGCCGGCCTTTCAAAAGAGGAAGCCCAAGGCTTTGAAGAGATGTCTGTTGTACAGAGTATGGAAATTTTAGAAAGGTACAAATCCGAGATATTATCCGGTGTCAGCATGGCAGATATGGATTTTCTTCAAAAGCTGAGGGGAAATTATTATTTTACATTTGATGCGGATGTTATGGAACACACATTTCAAAAACCTGCTTTGTTAGTATTGGGGAGACAGGATTCCTGTGTAGGTTATAAGGATGCCTGGGGCATATTGGATAGTTACCCGAGAGCCACTTTTGCCATATTGGACAGGGCAGGACATAATCTTCAGCTGGAACAGGTTGAGCTGTTTGAAACTCTGGTTAAGGAATGGCTTTTCAGGGTAGAAGAAGATGTACATACCTGATTTTCTTGTGTAAAATAGGGAGTAAGACTTTTAGCTGGAGGTTCCTATGACAGAATTATACGGTATTCTTAATTTTATAAAAGAAGTAGAAGGCTTGAAAAACGTGACACGGACGGCCTGGACCTCTGAAGGCAAGCAGGAAAGCGTTGCCGAACATTCCTGGAGACTGGCGGTATTTGCTCTATCTTTACTTGAATATTTTCCGGGGATTGATATGGGTAAGGTATTGGGAATGTGTATTATACACGACTTCGGCGAGATTTATGAAGGGGACGTGTCGGCAAAGTATGAAAGTGATCCGGATGGAAAGTTAAAAAGAGAAGCTGAGGCAGTCGGCAAATTGGTAAGGGAGCTGCCGGAAAACCTGAAGTTTAGGTTTACAGAGCTTTGGAATGAGTACAACTCGGCCAGCACTGTGGAGTCCAAGCTTGTCAAGGCTTTAGACAAGCTGGAGACAATCATGCAGCATAATCAGGGAAGAAATCCTGCTGATTTTGACTATGAATTTAATCTGAGTTATGGTAATACATATATGGATTTTAATGAAGTTATTAAAAATATAAGAGATCAAATTGATACTGATACAAAAGAAAAGTGCCATAGGGAGGAGTGAAACCAACATGAGATACCGCTGCTTGATACTGGATCATGACGACACCGTAGTTAAAAGTACACCTGATATTCATTACCCTTCCTTTGTAGAAGCTGTCAGGAAACTTAGACCAAAGGAAGAACCCCCGAGTCTTAAAGAATTTGTATCATACTGTTTCAACCCTGGATTTACGGAACTTTGCAGGGATATTATGAAATTCAGCAAAGAGGAACAAGCTTGCCAGTACGATATATGGAGAAGCTTTACCAGAAGTAGAATACCACTATTTTATGAGGGTTTTCCTGAATTTTTAAAGAAATACAAAGCAGCCGGCGGTATAATATCTGTGGTTTCTCATTCGGAAAGCCAACAAATTTCACGAGATTATGAATATAATTGCGCTATATTACCTGACTTGATATTCGGCTGGGATAGGGAGGAAGAGCAAAGGAAGCCTAATCCCTATCCAGTATTTGAAACAATGAAAGGCTTTAATCTTGAAAGCAGCGATATTCTTGTACTGGATGACTTGAAGCCCGGATTGGATATGGCCAGGAAATGCAATGTGAATTTTGCAGGAGCCGGATGGTCTCATATTATTCCTGAAATCGGTGACTATATGAAAATCCATTCCGATTATTATTTCAATACAGTTGGTGCTTTTAC
>JAQSXC010000276.1 GCA_029266335.1 Eubacterium sp.
CCTGTATTCCTTTTTGCCAGTTCAAGCATTTCAGCATCAAAATGGCTGCTGTAGAATATAGCGTCAACCTTACCCCTGCTAATGAGCTTTTCTATTTCAATCTCAGGCAAGTGCTTGTCCAGCGGCACTGCTATACCAGTACCATTTACAATTGAAAAAAAGCTTATTGCCCATTCATACCTGTTTTCTCCGATCACTGCTATTCTCTTGTCCTTCAGACCCAGATCATGCAAAGCTGTGCCGATAGCATCTACCTCGACTCCAAACTCATTATAAGTCTTTGTTATAATTTTGTTATCCCTTTTGAACCTGAAGGCAGCCTTGTCTCCAAACTTCCTTATGCTATTCTTAACCAGTTCTTTAAAATTGTTGACCGTGTCGGTTTCATAATAGCCCAGCCCGGTTACAGTTTTTCTGCCTTGTATATTAGATAGGACAATACCTTTTTTACCCATATGTTCTCCTTGGAATGATTATAATTATTACCTGGTTATAATTATTATATTCTATTCAGTAATTTCTATCAATCCTTAATAATTAACTTACCACCTTCCAAGCTTTTTATTCAGCAGTAAGAACCTGTTTAGTATCCCATTGCACTCTTCATTTTGGCGGATTTTGCGCCATGCTGTGTTAAATTCTTTTGGAATAAACAAATTATTTCTGCAAAAATTTGCCTTGCCTGACACAAAATTCACTCAAAATGTCTAGTACAAGCAGATACTAAACAGGTTCTAAGGAAATATTTATAAACACCTTGAAAAAATAGCCTGTTTACCTGCAAAAAACAAGGTTTTTAGCGTTAATCCTCAGGTAATTATTGAAATCCTTGGATAAGAGTGCTAAATTAAATATAATAAAATTAAGTATGATGCTTGGGAGATTACAATGTATGGGAAAAAAAACAGTTAAACTCACTTTTGGAGAAGAGGTAGCAAATGCAATAACTCACGGTGTTCCGGCACTTATGGTTTTAATAGCCTTTCCGTTTGTCATAATAACAGCCTATACCAAGGGAACTCTTGTGGACGTGGCAAGTGTGACAATATTCAGTATCTGCATTTTTCTCATGTTTCTAATGTCAACCATTTATCACATTATGGAGCATGAAACCACCCATAAGCGTGTAATGCAGATTATGGACCACATTTGCATATACATAGCCATAGCAGGCACCTATACACCCATTGCAGCCTCAGTTATAGGAGGCTGGCAGGCTATAGTACTTCTGTCTGTTCAATGGGTGATGGTATTGTTTGGAATTCTTTACAAGTCCATTTCAAGAAAATCCATCCCTAAAATCTCATTGATGATTTACCTCATCATGGGCTGGAGTTTGGTCATCTTTATGCCGCTTTTCTTTCAGAAGGCAAATCCCGTGCTTTTCTCGCTTATTCTTGGAGGAGGCATTTTCTACACTGTAGGAGCGGCAATCTATGCAAAGAAGGGTTTCAGATACCATCACATGGTCTGGCATATATTTGTATTTCTTGGAGTGCTGACTCATTACGTAGGAATATGCTTTTTTATGTACTAATGGGGAAAATGTAGATTATAAATAAAACCCAAAAAGCAGCTGCTAATGGCTAAATAAACCATTAAGCAGCTGCTTTTACATCACTACATCATTAAAGCAATTAAGGGCATAATTAAATAATAAAACTCCGTTTTAAGGCGAGATATTTTTCGTCAATACAAGGCGGAGGAAGGCGCAATAATTGCTTTATTGCAACTGACGACAACGAAGTACTGGCGGAAAATAGCCGTCTTAAAATGGGGAAGTTATTATTTAATCATGCCTAAAGTGAATTTGTGTAGATATTTCTTACAGCTTCTTTTGTAGCTTTTACCGGAGCAATTGCCAGCAAGCCATCAAGACTTGGTGTTTCAAATGCAAGATTAACAAGCTTTTCAACTACACTTTCATCAAAACCTTCGTCCTTTAAACTTGAAGTAATCCCAATTTCATTAAGCCACTTTCTGATTCCTGCAAAAGCCTTATCAGCTTCATCTGCAGTTCCTTTGAAACCTGGCAGAATAGGCTCAAAAATTTCAGCTAATATTTCACCTGATGCAGGGTATATTTCCTTAACCACAGCCGGGAGAAGCATTGACAATCCTAATCCATGTGCCAGTTCAGGCTTTACAGCACTTAAAGGATGCTCAAGAGCATGTGTGAAATGGAGTAAACCATTGTCAAAGGATGTACCTGCGATCAACGATGCATACAACAGATAATATCTTGCAGTGAGGTTTTCAGGTTCCTTGACAGCTACAGGCAAATATTTTGCAACCAGTCTGATGGTTTCCTTTGCCAATAAAATTGCCAACGGATTTGTTACAATGCTTGTTGAAGCCTCAACAACGTGGTTAATAGCATCAACGGATACGTATAAAGTCTGTTCAGCCGGCAGCTTTGTCATCAAAGCCGGATCGTCAATGGCATAAATCGGATAAATGCAGTCATATGCAATAGCCGGTTTGTATTCTTTTGACGGAATGCTGACAACAGCAAATCTATCAACTTCAGTTCCTGTACCGTGAGTAAGGTTTATAGCTACAAGGGGTACAGCTGTCTCAGGTGCAAATTTCAGTTCATAAAGCTCGGTTGCATTCTTTTCAGGGTATGAAATAAGTATCGCTACACTCTTAGCTGCATCAATAGGGCTTCCTCCACCGATAGCTATTACAGCTTCAGCACCAAAGCTCTTGGCTTCAGCAGTAGCTTCATCAACCTGGTCAACAGTAGGGTTTGGAGTAACCTTGCTGTACAGCAGGTATTCTATACCATTGCCTTCGAGTGCCTTCTTGGTTACATCCCAGGCACCGGTTTTGATATGAGAACTTTTTCCTGTCATAACTATAACTTTTTTAATGCCTCTTGATGACAGGTTCTTTGCAACATCCTCCATCTTATTGATGGCTCCCACTCCAAAGAAAGCGGTTGTTTTTGCTCTGATTTCAACTACCTGATTAATATCAATTTTATTTTCCCACATATTACTATGCCTCCTATTTATAATAATTTTGTTTCAAAACATGTTAAATATTACACTTTTATTGTAGACCTAGATTGTTAAAAAAACAACAATCCAATTGTCTATTATTTAACAATCTTACACTTCTTGATGCGATACAGCAAAAATATCTTTACGATTCTCAGAATTTCTAAGCATTTCTAAAGATTGTTAAGTTTTTAACTATATCTGGCATATATATCCCGATTTATTTTGTTTTAACTTCAAACCAGCCCTGAGGATATTTACAAACCGGACATATACCCGGTGCATCTGTTCCCTGATGAATATGCCCACAATTTGTACAAATCCATTGTGTAGGTTCCTTCTTCTGATACAGCATCTGACTTTCCAGCTCTGTTGCCATTTGTTTAAACTTTTGCTCATGTTCCTTTTCAATATTGGCAATCATTCTGAAGGCCGCTTCTGCCTGAGGAAATCCTTCCTGTTTAGCTATGTCTGCAAAGGCCGGATATATCTTTGAGTGCTCATCATGCTCTCCATCCGCTGCCGCTTTCAGGTTTGCAAGAGTATCTCCAAGCTCGAAGGGATATCCTGCATCAACATTTACATTGCTTGGGGCGCCCATTCCATCTACCAGCAGATCATAAAACACCTTCGCATGAGCACGTTCATTCTCTGCTATCAGCTTAAACTCCTGTTCAATTACCGCATGTCCCTCTTTCTTTGCATACTCTGAATAAAAAGTATACCTGTTTCTTGCCTGGGACTCACCAGCAAACGCTCTGGCAAGATTTTCAGATGTCTGTGTACCAGCTAACTTACCCATAAAAATCCTCCTGACGGAAAGCTAAAATAATGAAAAATTTATTTTGGCTTTCAATTAATAATTTTAGCTTTTATTATTACCAACAAAAAGCAAATTATTCTAACTGAGGAGATTAATTGAAAGTTGG
Source organism: Eubacterium sp. (assembly GCA_029266335.1). GTDB lineage: Bacteria > Bacillota > Clostridia > Acetivibrionales > DSM-1351 > Ruminiclostridium. The sequence continues at coordinate 3,935 of JAQSXC010000276.1, forward strand.
CCGCATTGTAGATAGGGAATTGCACTTCCCGACATAAAAATTATATAATTTATGGCTGAAAGTGGCTAAAAAATGAACCGGTCTGACTGACACGGTTCATTTACCTGCTTTGTTTTTGAAATTAGAACTTAATCACTTTAGGTGCACCTGTAAAGGAGTAAATGGTTGCTGTTGCATTTGTCAAATACAGAACTTCCATAAGCTTGTCGTCAACTGAATACATGCTGCTAATGCTGCTATTTTCTTCCAGCATCTGGACACGGGCCTCTCTCCTGTCATCCTGAACAACTTCAGCCTCAAGTCTGAGCCATGTCCCATCCTTGCCCATTGCACTTATTTCAACCTTTGGATTGTCAAGCATCTGCTTATATACCTTCTTCTGATTGTTGGTAACTATATACAGCCTGCCTTCAAATTCCGCAACAGCTCCGAAAGGCCGGACGCGGGGCTGGT
>JAQSXC010000277.1 GCA_029266335.1 Eubacterium sp.
GCAGGTAAAAACTTAGCGCTTTATTTGAATGGCGTAAAAGTTAAAGATATAACTCTCCAGGTTACAGAAGGACCATCTGTTTGGAAGGAGCAGTTAGAAACTTTAAAACTGAATGAGGGAAGAAACACTATTACATATAAATGTGAAACTGATAATTCCGGTGTCATAAGTATTGACAATATTCATCTTAACAAGCGTACCCCCTGGAAGTATCAAGCTGAAACAGCAACACGTTCAGGCAACCTAAAAGTTGTGCAGGATCATTTATGGTATGACGGTAACGGATTTGTAGGTGGCTTTGAGCAGGAGGGAGATTCCATCCAGTTTGAAGTAAATGTACCGAATTCTGCTTCGTATACTTCAACCCTGAGATATTGCGGTGCACAGAAGAATAATATAACAATGAGCATGTATGTTAACGACGAGTTTATAAAACAAGTTATATTGCCTCCGACAGCAGATTGGGATACCTGGACTGATGCAACAGAATCAGTATACTTGAATGCCGGAAAAAATGTAATTGAATTCATACGTGAAGAAAATGATACGGGAAGATTTAATATTGACAGTCTCACAATAGATAAATTCAGCGGCGGATTTATGGGTTCGATTGCTAAGGACATAATTCCGGAAAAGATGTATAAAATCCAACCAAAGCACAGCGGAAAATCCTTGGATGTGGACAGGGTTTCCAGTGATCCGGGAGCGGTTATTAACCAATGGGCAAATGGTGATGGAAATAACCAGCTGTGGAGATTTTATGATCTCGGCACAGGCTATTACCAGATACAATCTGTTCAAAGCGGTCGTATACTTGACATTCTTGCTGGTTCACCCATACAGCAAATCTGTCAAAATGCAAAACCTGAAGATGCCTCAATAACCGATACAAATCAGTGGAGACTGGAAAAAGACGGTGACTACTATAAGATTATTAACAAAAGTAATGGAAAAGTAATGACAGTAGAAGAATCTGTTAATAATGGTGCGAAGGTAATGATAGCCGATGACCAGGGTAAAGATAATCAACGAGTGAGAATTGAGGTTCGTAACCTCGTCGACAGTGAATTCCGCCCGGTGAACGATATTACACATGTTCCGGCGACAGTCAAGGCCGGTGAAAGTTCAGTGCTTTTTGGAACCGTTTCACCAGATAGTGCAACACGCAAAAGTATTACATGGACCGTGAAGGATGCCGGTACCACCGGAGCAACCAGAAACGGTAATATCCTATCCGCAACGAAATCAGGAACAGTTGTTGTAACCGCAACCATCGAAGAAGGAAGTACGGTCGGTGTTAATTACACTAAGGACTTTACCATCACCGTAACCAATGATAACGCGGAAATCACTCCCGAGAGTGCAAACTATTATCTCGTTTCACCTGCTGATGTAAGTACAAGCATCAAATGGAATAAAGCAAGCTCTGTAAAGGGAGTGGCATACAACGGAAATCCTGTGGCAGAATCGAATTTCTCGGTTACCCCAGGTACTGTTACTACAGAAGGCGCATTGACCATAAAGAGCGACTATCTGGCCGGTCTTGGACTTGCTAATGGAAGTAAGACGGAATTTGCAATCTCCTTTGATAAGGGAAATCCTGCTAAGTTCACTGTTAACGTCATTGACGGTTCTGCACCGGTCAAAAACAGTATCACAGTCGAAACAGAGGGACTCGGTACAGCAACTGCCAATGTAACTTCAGCATCAAAGGATACAGTAGTTATACTAACAGCCACACCGGAGAATGGCTACATCTTCAAGGGATGGAAGGTCATCAGCCCGGTAGGATTAAATATTAGCGGAAACACTTTCACCATGCCGGATGAGGCAGTGACTGTAAAGGCAATATTTATCAGCAAGGATCAGCCGGTTATCAATCCGGAAAGTGTAGACTTTGACCTTAGCGCTCCGTCAGATGTAAGCACTTATATCACATGGAACGGTGCAGGTTCTGTAACAGATGTGGCTTATGGCACTGAAAGTGTGACAGGTTCGGCAATTACTGTTACCTCTGAAGGCGCAATAACCATAAAGAGCGGCTATCTGGCCAGTCTTGGACTTGCAAAAGGAAATACAGCAGAATTTACAATCTCCTTTGATAAAGAAAACCCTGTTACGTTCACTGTCCGCTTCATTGACAGCCCAGTACAGGTGAGCCACAGCATAACAGTCCAGAACGGTGAACATGGTACGGCAAATGCCAGTGCAGCTTCAGCTGTTGTCGGTACGGAAATCACCCTGACAGCAATACCGGATACCGGTTATCGCTTAAAGGAATGGCAGGTAATCAGTCCAACAGGATTGACCATTAACGGGAACAATTTCACCATGCCAAATGTGGCGGTTACTGTAAAACCAATATTTGAGGAAAATGCTATAGCAAAATACAGCCTTACAGTAAAAGGTAGCTACGCATCTATTTCAGGAGCGGGCAGCTACTCGGAAGGTGAAACTGTTACAATAAATGCAGGCAGCTATAGCAACTTTAGGTTCGGTGGCTGGAGTTCCAACGATGGTGTGAGCTTTGCCAACGCAAGTTACGCCACTACTACATTCATAATGCCTGCCAAGAATGTGGCTGTTACAGCTGAATGGACCTACAATGGTGGCTCAACTGGCGGAGGAAACGGTTCACCTTCCACATCGTCAGGCGGTGGTTCGTCCTCAACGCCTGCATCAACAGTGCCTACGCCTGTAGTAACAACAGAAAAAAATGGGACAACTGTTGTAGGCAAAACTACAACTGAAGCAAAGATTGATTCAAACGGAAATGCGGCTGCAGTTGTAACAAAAGGCCAGATTGTAGAAGCTGTAACCAAGGCAGTAGCAGAGGCAGCTAAAAGCGCACCTGGAACAGATGCGGTAGTTGAAATAATAGTAAACGCGAAAAGCGATGCAAAATCGGTTGAGACAAGTATACCTGTTGCAGCCATAAACACAATCAAGGATAACAAGATTGATGAACTGATTATAACAACACCGATTGCAGAGATTACATTAGATCAGAAGGCACTCTCCGGCATTTCAAATGAAACTGGGACTGATGTGAAAATTACAGTCAGCAAAGTGGATGCAGCTACACTATCGGAAAAAGTGAAGCAAACCGTTGGAGATGTACCGGTATATGATTTAAATGTAAAAATTGATAACAAAACCATATCAGAATTTGGTGGTAACGTACAAATAGAAATACCATACACACTAAAACTGGGTGAAGATAAAAATGCTATTGTTATCTACAGCATCAATTCGGAAGGTAAAGCAGAAATAGTTAGTAATTGTGCGTATGATATCAAAGCTCAAAAGATTACCTTTAATACCGACCACAGCTCACAATATGTCTTAGGTTATAACAAGGTAATGTTTAAGGATGTTGCAGCAAATGCATGGTACGGCGATGCAGTTACCTACCTGGCAGCAAGAGGTATCACCACAGGAGCTGGTGATAATAAATTCAGCCCTGATGATAAGCTGACACGCGGACAGTTCCTGGTAATGCTAATGAAAGCATACGGGCAGAAACCTGATGAAAATTCAAATGATAACTTCTTTGATGCAGGAAATACCTATTATACAGGTTATCTTGCAGCAGCAAAGAGACTTGGTATTACAGAAGGTGTAGGAGACAATAAGTATGCTCCGAATAAAGAAATAACAAGACAGGAGATGGTTGCATTACTGTACAATGCATTAAAACTGTTGGGTGAACAACCAGCAGGAAATGAAGGAAAAGCATTAACAGATTTTTCTGATGCAGGAAATATTGCACCATGGGCAAAGGCTGCCATGAAAGTGTTTGTTGAGGCAGGAATAATGGGTGGCAGCGATAACAGGCTTACACCGGAAGCAACCACAAACAGAGCACAAATGGCACAGATCTTGTATAACTTATTGTCCAAATAATAAGAATAATTAAAAGCAGACAGTCGGGTTGGTTGTTAATTAATCCGGCTGTCTGTTTTTCTTACTGTAAATAAAATCCTTTCCATTAGACAGAACATATAACTATTCCTGACATTGGTGGATTTCACGGTTTTAAATTATTTATGGCGATCGAAGAAAAGTAAATTTCACTACTAAAAATCATAATAGTAAGATTTACTTATAAAACCATATAGCAATTGTAAAAAGCATAAAAGTACAAAATCCATAATGCATACAAGTGGTGTCTTAGTAAATGAAAAAGTTCCTCGTACAATATGAGGGAATGTTTCATATGTAATAATAATATTACGTATACACTGTTAACCTTAGAAAATTCAGAAAACACAAAATTTGGAGACTCTGTACTCTCAGACAACTACAGCTTTTGAGCAATTAGCCTCGCAGCTTGTTCGGCGCATAATTTATAGCCTTCTTCCGTCAATCATTTACTGTTATATTTTCATCCTGCATTAATTTTTTTGCAGCAGTATTATATTGAGCTACCCAATCATTGGAATAATTAATTTTTATCCCGGTACCTGTATTGTCCATAGCGGTTCCGGCTTCTAATACCGGAGTAGTGGTTGCAAATATTATTTCTGCACCGTTACGACGGATCTCTGTAATAATCCTTTTAAGAAAGTGGATATATTCGTCAATTGGGTGCATTGCTTCAACCATAGGGTATTCTATATTCATATCCCAATAACCATTATTCCAGTGAACTACATCAAATTTCCCGTAATTTTTGAAAAATTGATTGGCTTGCCAAAGTGTATAGGCTGCAAAACGCCCATTATCATTATCATCATAATAGACTTCACACTTGTTCCCCAGAATTTCTTTTACATACTCATCATATCCCATCCGAATAGAATCCCCTAATAAAAGTACCTTTTTCATCTGACATACCCCCACTAATAGCAAATAAAAGTATAAACTTCAAATACAATATTTACAAAATCCAGTTTAATATAGACTTTTTGTAAAGCTATTATACCATTTATTAATATGTAAAACTACAATGGATTAAGCTTATCAAATTGTCGTAGCCCAATAGTGAGGTAAATGTTACAGATAAACGATGAGATGAGGATAAATTCAGGTATGACAGCTGCCATAAATGTTTGATAGCTGTCATACCTGAATTAAATACCGGAAGTTTTTTATACTCTATAAGCAAGGCTATTTCCCTGGTGAGCTTATAGAAATGTTACTAAAGCTGTATAGCTTAGACTTGATCAGGAATCCACCAGTTACCTGATACAATGATTGAGCATAGCAGACGAATGGAGTTTCCGAAGTAAAGCTCATCCTTTGTTGGAAATTTCATGTTGTAATCCCATAAATCATTGAGCCATTGCTGATTTTCCGAATTAACCATGGCACTTACCATAAGAGGTGCGGAGAAGGCAATATCTTCATAGTCCTCTAATGCGGTGCCATCCAGCTTGTAGCCGGCTCTTATGTTCTCCGGCTTGTTTTGGGTTTTCAGGCGGAACCACTTGTTTAATTTGTTCAGCTGCGCTAATGCTCTTGTATCACCTGCTGTAAGATAATCCGCAGAAATTCTCCATGGGGTTCTGCAGGAATTATAAGAGTAATCACCGTCTGTCGCGGACTCCAAAAAGTTTGGAGGAGCTGGAATAAAACTACCGTTCTTTTTTAAAACAAAATCAGGAAGTAATCCTGTAACCGGGCTGTATTTATCAGAAATTCCCTGAATAATATCATAGGTCTTATCAATTACCTTGTTCCAGCGGTTATCTCCTGAAGCTTTTGCAAATGCTTTCAGATGCTGGAGCATGAAGTCGGAAGGGCGTGTGGATGGTTCGGTGTCGGATGCCCAGTCTCCCAGCTTCAATATCCATTCTTTTTTGTTAACATCACTTTCCATTATGGCATTGATGACTTTTTTACCTTCAGCAAGGTAATTTATATTACCATTACTGCCCCACTGTTTGTGGGCCAGAAGCAGGGAATAGGCTATATCCATATCTCCGTCTGTTGCTGAGTCAACGCCATTTACATCGACAATTTTACCGTTTTTATCAGCTTGCTGCCAGGCCATCAAATTTTTATTTTTTTCGCTTGGATGCGCTCTGAAGAACCGATACATTCCATCAAAGCATACTTTTGCTTCCGGGTCATGTCCAGCCATCAGGGCCAGTGTCATCATACCATAGCCATGAGCCTCCGAGACTGTTATTTCATTGTCTGTAAACCAATCTCCGTCACTATACCAAACATAATACTCTTGTGAGTTATAAGGATTTCTTTTCAGGTATTTGACCTTCCATTCATCGTAAAGCTTTGCTACGGTCCGGTCCATCTGCTCCTGTGTGATGTGGCTGGGCTTTATTGTTCCTTTTGTGTAGAGGGCATGCTGAGGGAAGGGTCTATTTTCCACCTGTGATGTTTCAACTACCTGTAAGTCAGACAGCAGCTTTTCTGGCGGCTTTTCTGTAAAAACAGTATTATCCGCTGTATAAGCGAGTACCGGAAAACTTGTGAATAACATGGAAAGTGCTAAAAATAATGATAGAAAAATATGAACCTTTTTGTTGGGTTTATAATTTACATGCATTTTAATACCTCCTCAAAAATCATAAAAATTTCATTAAGCTTTAAGGGTTTCATATATCCCGAAAGACGAATAAATTGAAGTCTTTAAGCTAAAACCTCCTTTCAGGAACAATTAAAGGAAAAATGTAAATTGATGAAAGCTTACTGCGAGGGAATCCGGAAATAATGCTGAAGAATAGTTGTATTTAAGTATAAAGAATGAGCGCTTATGCTTTGGTGTGAAAAATTATAGCACAGGTAATGTACTATAGTCCAAGGCTTTAATATTAGAAAATTTACAACTTTGGTCCTGCGGTAGATTCCCTGATCACCAAGGTAGGATCAAGTTTAACGGTGTTGTATCTTTTGACTTCGCCTCTGATGATCTTCAGAAGGATTTCGGCACCCAGCCGGCCCATTTCTTC
>JAQSXC010000278.1 GCA_029266335.1 Eubacterium sp.
TAAACTTATGTGCAACTGTAAACTTAATTGAAATATAAGAAGTGGAGAGATGAAAATGAAAATACCAACTACTTTAAAACATAAACCTGTAATAGTTTCGGAAAATTACGAGAATGTGGATGGAAGATACTCTTATAATACTGATGCAAAAGGACTTTCATTGGGACTGGCTCAGTGGAATGACAGAGGAAAGGTTGATATTTCTGCCAAAGTATGGAGATATACCGGAGAAAAATGGTCTCGGCAGTCTGAGGAATTACCGCTGCATCGTGTTCTTGACCTGGCTATCCTTATAGCCAGAACAAAGCTGCATTTTCGTGAGGATGCCTATAAGTATCCCAAACTTTACAATGAAGAAAAGCCGGTATTGGACAGAGTCGGACTTCAGGGAGATGCGATGACGGTTTCGGTCTGCACGGATAATGAAAAGATTGACGAAGATATCAAATTGTTCAGCCAGGCTTTGAGTGATGATGACGAGCTTATTGGTGAACGTTTAAGTACACTGGCAAGGATATTAAAGGAGATGGGCTATTAACTTGTATGGCTTTAGTCTGAAAAGTTTTTTACATCTGTCCGGGCCGGTAAACAAATGGCAGGGACAAATAAAATAATTTTAGCCCATGTGCTGAAACGGATAATTCATCAGGAACATGGGGACGTGGAGGATAAAATGGAAAAGTCGCGGAAAAAAGAGCTTCAGCAGCAGTACAGTGAAATGAAACACCCTATGGGTTTATTTATAATACGCTGCAAGCTGAACAACAAATGTTATATACAGGCTACAAACGATTTGAGAGGTGTCATGAATGGAGCGGCTGTCAGGCTGGCCGGAGGAAGACATCCTTACAAGGAACTACAAGGAGAATGGACTGAGTTTGGTCCTGATAACTTTACTGTAGAAATACTGGAACAGCTTAAATACGATGAAAAAGATCCAGATAAATCTGATTATTCAGAGGAATTGGCCCTTCTTCAAATGATTTGGGAGGAAAAATTAAAGGGAGAAAAATTGGAGTTTTACCAAAAAAGGCTGCTATAAAGACATATATAAATTTAACTCAAAAAACTTGAAATTAGTTTAAAACAGTATCTGTTAAAAATTATTGAGAACTATAAATGTATAGGTAATAATATCAGTTATTTTAATAACTCCTTGGAGATTTTGTCACCATAATATGGATATAGGCATATTATGTCAATGTAGAATCTAAAAGGAGTTGATTTTTTATGGCCGGAGTATCTGTATTTCAGGACTCTCCCGATAATCTAAAGTCATTACAGTATGGCCATGACGGCACAACCGCCAGGGCTTTGAAACTTGATGCCAGTGGGCGTCAGGTAATAGCAACTGATGTAGGAACGTCGGTTACTGTAAGTGCAACCGATCTGGATATCAGAAATTTGTCCAATTCACAGGATAACTTAGTAATATATGGAAATGACGGAACCGATAACAGAGCTGTTAAGACCGACAACAGCGGACGCCAGGTTATTGTAACTGATGTAGGAACCTCTGTAACAGTAAGTGCAACTGATCTGGATATCAGAAATCTATCCAATACCCAGGACAATTTGGTGATCTACGGAAATGACGGAACTGATAACAGAGCTGTTAAGACCGATACCAGCGGTCGACAGGTCATTGTCACCGATGTGGGAACATCTGTAACAGTAAGTGCTACAGACCTGGATATCAGAAACCTTTCAAACACTCAGGACAATATAGTAGTCTACGGTAACGACGGTACTGACAACAGAGCGTTAAAAACTGATACTGCCGGTGTTCTGTTGGTAGCAGCCTCCAAAACCTTCACCAATCAGTCCCAAACAGTTACAACAGCAGATGCTTATGCAGGATCTACCGCAAGAGATATTTCTCTTCAGACGCTGACTTCATTTTTCGTAAACAATACCGGAGCCAACTCAGCTACAGTCAAGGTTCAGATAAGCCCTGACAATACCATTTGGGCTGATGACAGTGCAGAATTTACCGTTGAAGCAGCTGAAACAAAAGTTCTTACACCCACCAGATTCGCAAATTTTGCCAGAATAGCCTATAAGTCCACTGCAGCAGGTTCAAGCACTAGTGTCGGCATTATTTATCAGGCACAGAGTTAGAAAATTATTTCCTGAGACACAATATGTTAAATTAGTGGTATAATATAATTATTATTGTTTTTTCAACTGCCTATACCGTAAATGTTTTTCACGGAGCTATAGAGCGGGAAACTCAATTTATGAGTTTCCCGTTTTTTATTTATTAGAAAAGAGGATATTATGAAAATTAGTTTAAAAGAGTTAATGGATAAAGCAGGTCAAATGGCTTTAGCAAATGAATGGGGAGACAAAGCGTATAAGATCAACAACGCAATCTTAAAATTGGACAAGGACAATTGTGCAGCGTATACCAGACTGGCAAAGTATTATAAATTAAACAATAATATTTCTGAAGCCAAAGTGATATATTTGAAGGTATTAGAAATTGATCCTGAAAATAGAGGAGCAATCAATAATTTAAATGACCTGGATAGAGATGAGAAAGAAAATGACGAGCTTGATAATTATAAGACTGTCGGTGACTTGATGAAAGAAGGGCAAAAATCAATGCTTAAGGGTAAATTCAGATTTGCATCTAAATTATTCTTGAAAGCATTCGGCATGGATCCTTCAATAAGCTATGCAGTCAGTCTTGCTGAGGCTTATACCAAGATGGGAAAAGCTGATGAAGTGATGAAGCTGTACAATCAAATTCTTAGTTCTACACATACTGAAACAGAAATTTTAAATCTAAATAAACATTTTAGCATGCTAGGATTTAATGAAGCTTAACGAATATAAATGTAATAATTATGAAAAAATGTAATTTAATTAAAATATTTTTAAGTTTTGCTTGTAGTTTTAATTAAAAGATGTTATAATGCTAAACATGGGTTATTTATTTTTGACAAAACTTCCTTTAATTATTATTGGTAAGCTTGAACGGGAATTTTTAAATCCAAATACTTGAAGGAGGTAATATATAATATGGCAGATAAGACTATAACATGTAAAGATTGCAATTCAACTTTCATTTTTAGTGAAAATGAACAAGCATTCTACAAAGAAAAAGGTTTCGATAATGAGCCACAGAGATGTCCCGATTGCAGAGCAGCTAGAAAGCAGCAAAGAGGAAACAATAACAGAAATGGAAATAGAAGCTTTGGTGGCGGAAACAGATGGTAAACTAAAAGGAGAGTGTGAACTCTCCTTTTTTATAACTTAAAAAATACAAATGGAATATGCATTAAAAGTGGATTTCTTATTTAAAATCCACTTTTAACGTTTTTACATTGTTTTGTATACTTGTATAAAGGAAGATCAAATTTAAAAGGGGTGTATATTATTAAAAAAAACGAATTACAATTGAATGAAGAAATTAAAGATAATGAAATCCGGGTTATTGACTCAGATGGTTCACTGTTGGGAGTCATGCCGACCATAGAAGCTATGAAACTGGCAATAGATAAAAATCTTGACCTTGTGAAAATAGTACCAAATGCTGTGCCACCGGTTTGTAAAATTACAAACTACAATAAAAGCGTTTTTGAACAAGCAAAAAAAGAGAAGGAAGCAAAAAAAAATCAAAAAGTAGTTTCTTTAAAAGAAGTAAGATTATCACCTACTATTGAAGAGCATGACTTTGATGTCAAGTTGAAAAGTGCTTTGAAGTTCTTACAGAATGGTGATAAAGTCAAAGTCTCAATAAGATTCCGTGGAAGAGAAATGAAATATACTGTTGCAGGTAGAGAGATTCTTGGAAAGTTTTCAGAGGCTCTGAAAGATGCAGGAACTGTAGACAAACTTCCAAAGCTGGAAGGTAAGAATATGATAATGATAGTTATTCCTAAAAAGAAATAACTATATAACTCTTACTGTTTTAGTATTGAAATAGAAAAAGGCTTTCGATTAAGAAAGCTTTTTTTATTTGAATTCACACATGTGGCTGAATGCTGCCGATGGTTGCATTCTGAGCATCAATAACATGACCGTTTAATAAATTTACGGTTGTTGCAACCATTTCCATATGACTTAATTCTTCCGAAGCTATATCAAGAAACAAATCCTTAATTTCAGGGTCCATTATCCGGGCACTTTGGGAAAAGTATTGCAATGCCGCTTTCAGCTCACCGTGAGGGCCGCCGAGCTGTTCCTGCGTCATAGCTGCATAGTTTGGGTTTGGGGCGTCCACTCTAACGTCTTTTAATAACGCTTTATCGTGCTTAAACATTTATACATCTCCTTTATTTCATTAAAAATATAGTCTTAGATTTTGTAATACGAATGAAAAATATATCTGCAACATATTTTTTATGGTCCGGAGAATTGGACACAGTCGATTAATTACTATATAATTGTAATTAAATGTATTTAAAAGAGAAACAACTCCTGCTGCTATCGACGATGAGGAAATTGAACGGGCAGATGTTATTATAAATGATATTATAAATGATATTACAGAAAGAGGGGAGATAATGGTATCGTTAAGTCAGGCAATAAAGAAAGAGTTATGGGAAATGGGAGCAGCACTTGTGGATTTTGCTGATTTGTCAGATTTACCCCGGGAACAGACCATGGGCTTTAAATATGGCATTTCAATAGCTGTGGCAATAGCTCCGGATATAATTAATAATATGGCAGAGAAAATTATAAAGGATTCTGGTTACAATGTCCTGCCCAAAACCAGATCTAATGTAACCATAGACTATATGAACCATTCCACTGTTCTGCCTCATAAAACTGTTGCAACAAAAGCCGGACTTGGGTGGATCGGTAAATGTGCACTTTTAGTAACCGCTCAGTTTGGTTCTGCCGTCAGAATCTCATCTGTGCTTACAGATGCACCCCTGGAGGTCTCAGAGCCCATTACCGTATCGGGTTGCGGAAAATGTGACAATTGTGTCAGAAACTGTCCTGCTGAGGCTATGTCAGGAGACCTGTGGCATGCAGGTATGGAAAGGGAAGTCTTCTATAATTATATGGCATGCAGAAGAAAAGCAATAGAAAGGTCCTGGAGGGTATCTCCCGGGGAGACTCACTG
>JAQSXC010000279.1 GCA_029266335.1 Eubacterium sp.
TACCAGAAATACTACAATAGGTGAAATCCTGCGCCAGCCTGAGAAAACAAAGCTGCTTGAATCAGAGTTAAGGCATATGAACAAGGCTTTCGGCGGAGGTGAAGATCTGCTGAGTGCCGGAGCCTTCTTTAAGAATTTACCTTTAAGGACTCTTGTTGCATTTAATTCTGCAAACATTAAAGAGGAAAACCTGAAGGAAATACTTGACAAATTAAATGTGTGAATGTCAGAAATGATAATTAAACTAAAAGCCCCGGTACAAGCGGTCTTGCTACACCGCCTGTGCCAGGGCTTTTTATAAACTTCATTTTTGGTTTTGAGTGCAAACTTTAGCTTTGACTACAAACCACGCCATCTACTGCCTTCCGGATTGGGACAGTCTGCTGTGCTGCGCAGTGCCCGCATTTGTACAAGTCTGCTGTGCTGCGCAGTGCCCGCATTTGTACAAAACATCCGCAGTACCGGCAGGTGCTTTCATAATAGAGTCCGGTACAGCTGCCGCACTGCGTGAGACGTTTCTCATAAAGCTCCCGGTCAGTGCGCTGCTCAGGATCAATTGTTCTTATATATTCTGTCATATTTGCTTTAACTTCTTCAAATGAATGGTGTACTGTTGCAGAACAGCCCTTACATTCCTTAACCTCAGACATATAGATGCCTCCGGATGTTATTTAACCATTCCTAAGCAAGCTCCAACTGAACAACCGACATTTTAGGCAAGTCAAGCTTAAGTCCTGCCTCTGTTACTTTAAAGCCTTTGAATTCAACAGCAGTAAGAGCATTGGGATTTTCAAAGGAATTGTATTTATTCATTGTATCCGAGCACAGTACCTTTCCGCTGACAGCTGATGGCTTAAAGCCTTTCAGGTCAAGGTTCAGGTCGGAATTTGCATTAGGGTTAAGGTTACAGATTGTTACATGCAGCTTACCTTCAGCATCAACAGAAGCTGAAGTGTTGATCTGCGGAATCTTCTTTCCTTCATATTCATAGTCATCACAGGATACTATGGAGTGAACCAGTTCGGCCTCCTGGTGAACCTTGAACATATCAAATACGTGATAAGTTGGCGTCAACAGCATTTTTTCACCTTCAGTGAGTATCATTGACTGAAGCACGTTTACTACCTGGGCAATAGCTGTCATTTTAACTCTGTCACAGTGATTGTTGAATATATTCAGATTTGTACCCGCAATAAGAGCATCACGAAGAGTATTCTGCTGATATAAAAACCCTGGGTTCGTACCCGGCTCAACCTTGTGCCAGGTACCCCATTCATCAACAACAAGCGCTACTTTTTTCTGTGGATCATAAACGTCCATTATTGCTGAATGCTTTGCAACCATTTCTTCCATTAAGAGTGTATGCTTCATGAGCTGGAACCAGCCCTTTTCATCAAACTCCAATGCGGACCCTTTGTCTTCCCAATGATCACCTTCAACTGTATAGTAGTGGAGGCTGAGACCGTCCATCATATTACCGGCCTGCTTCATCATTACTTCCGTCCAGTGATAGTCCTCGGAGTTTGGTCCGCAGGCAATCCTGAACAATTTGTTATCTCCGTAGTTACGGCAGTAAGTCTGATAACGTCTGTATTCATCGGCATAATATTCAGCTCTCATATTTCCGCCGCAGCCCCAGTTTTCGTTTCCTACTCCGAAATATTTAAGCTTCCATGGTTTTTCACGGCCGTTTTCCCTGCGCCAATTAGCCATGGGTGATTCACCGTCAAAGGTCATGTACTCAACCCATTCAGACATTTCCTGAACAGTTCCGCTGCCAACGTTTCCGCATATATAAGGCTCACATTCAAGCATATCGCAGAGCATCATAAACTCGTGGGTACCGAAGTGGTTGTTTTCAACAACACCACCCCAATGGGTGTTAATCATATATTTTCTTTTGCTTTTGGGACCAACACCGTCTTTCCAGTGATATTCATCTGCAAAGCAGCCGCCCGGCCATCTGAGGTTTGGAATTTTTATTTTCTTCAAAGCCTCAACTACATCGTTTCTGATACCGTTGGTATTGGGAATTGGTGAATCTTCTCCTACCCAGAAGCCTTCATAGATGCATCTTCCAAGGTGCTCGGAGAACTGACCGTATATGTGCTTGCTTATGACACCTTTTTTCTGATCGGCATAAACTTGAATAGTGTTCATCGTGATCCTCCTCATAAGTTATTAATAAATTTATTAATTGAGTAATATAAGTATTAATTAAATTGTATTAAAAATTATATTAATCGTCAATAGAGGGTATTAATATTTTCAAATATTATTCCAAATATATAAACAAAGTCCTCCCTTAAATCTTATTTTAAGACTTTGTTACAACTGTTGATTTAAAAAATGGAAAAATATATAATAGATGTCTGCATATTTTACGGCAGGTTATTTTAATAATATGTCATAGCGTGAGAGTATTTTTATACCTCATACGCGGAAACGGAGGAGAATATATGTCAGCTGCAAACCATCCGGCCTATAAGGAAGAGCTTGAAAGGTGCAGGTATACTCTGGACTATGTTGAGAAAAGTCTGGAGCGAGCATTGGAGAAGAGAGCGAAAATAGGCAGTGAACTTGAAAATGTAAAAAAACACATGAGCGGGGACAGTAGTGCCGATTACACAAGTATAATGGTAAATACCCTGATTCATGACACACTGGCATTGAAGGTGAGAAACCTCTATACCGCCAGGAACAAGCCATATTTTGCAAGAGTGGATTTTCAGGAAACGGGAATAGACAAAACCGAAAACCTGTACATCGGAAAAATGTCCCTTGCAAGAGATGAGGACCAGGAAATAATCATAGTCGACTGGCGAGCACCGATAGCAAATCTGTATTATGAAGGCAGGCTGGGAAATTCCAGCTATGATTGCCCCGATGGCACAATAGAAGGGGATCTGCTGTTAAAGCGGCAATTTGCAATAAATGACGGAAAGCTGGAAGAAATATTCGATATAGACATTACTACAAATGATGAATTCCTCCAGACCTATCTGGGAGCCAATGCTGAAAACAGGCTCAAGGAAATAGTTTCAACCATCCAGGAGGAACAGAACAGAATCGTAAGAGCTCCCATGTGGAAACCTCTGATAGTACAGGGGGTTGCTGGAAGCGGTAAGACCACCATAGCACTTCACAGAATAGCTTATCTTATTTACACCTTTGAAAAGACCTTTGAACCCGAAAACTTTATGATAATAGCGCCAAACAGGCTGTTTCTCAATTATATCTCCGAGGTTCTTCCCGAACTGGGAGTTGAGCGGGTAAAGCAGACCACTTTTGAAGACTTCGGAATGGAGCTTATAGGCAAGAAATTCAAGCTGACCGATGCCAATGACAAACTTAACATGTTTGTTAATCACAATACTACCGGACAGCAGGCAGCTCATAATGATAAGGTAAGGGACGCATCGGTTTTAAAGACCTCAATGCATTTCAAAGATATCATTGACAAATATATAGAAAAAATAGAGCGGAATTTTATTCCGAAGCAGGATTTCATGCTTGGTACAAAAGTAATTTATACCTATGATGAAATTAATAAGCTGTTCCTGACACAATACGGTATGTGGCCCATAGCCCAGAGAATGAATGAGATAAAGAAAAGCTTGACCACCGGGCTCAAGACCAGCAAGCAGCAGTTTATTTCACAAATAGAGGCTGAATGTGATAAAAAGGTGGCTATGGCAAGAATCAAAATTTCTGATGAGACTGAGAGACAAAAGTTTGTCAGAGAAGCCTTTGATAAAAGAGACAGGGTCATTGAGAAAATAGAGAAGGTTTCAAAGACGCTGGTAAAGGAATACGTTGAGAGCCTTCCAAAGCTCAGCCCCTACCAATATTATCTTGATCTGATGGAGGACAGCGAAGCTTTTTGCGAACTTGCCGGAAAGTATGCGAGCAGAGAGACCTGCGAGTTTGCAAGGAAGTATACCCTGGATATCCTCAACAGCAAGCAGTTGGAGCTGGAGGACCTGGCACCTATAATTTATTTAAAATATAAGATATACGGCATGGATGAGAAGGTACCGGTAAAACACATAGTAATAGATGAGGCCCAGGATTTCAGTGCCTTCCAGTTCTTTGTGCTTAAGAAGATTGTTAAGGACAGTTCCTTTACCATACTGGGGGACTTGTGCCAGGGAATACATTCTTATAGAGGCGTGCGTAAGTGGGAGGAAATAGTTGAAGATGTATTTGAAGGCAAGAAGTGCGAATTTCTCACGCTGGAGCAGAGCTACAGAACAACTGTTGAGATCATGGAAGCAGCCAATAATGTAATGGGAAAACTTGAAAGCCTTGCAATGTTCAGAGGTAAACCGGTTATAAGGCACGGCGAGCCTGTCCGATATATTCCGAAAGCCTCCTTTGACGAGTGTGCGGAGGACATCTCCAAAATAATAAAAGAATCCCAAAAACAGGGGCATAGGACTATCGCTGTAATATGTAAAACCATGGAAGAATGTCAGCAAATATTGCCTTTCCTCAAAAAGGAGCATAAGGATATCAGCTTGATTACCGGAAATGAAAAGGAATACAAAAGCGGTATTGTTATTGTTCCCTCGTATCTGTCAAAAGGTCTTGAATTTGATGTGGTACTGCTGTCAAATGTTAACAGGGAGAACTATTCCGAAGGTGAGCTTGATATAAAGCTGCTTTACGTGGCAATGACCAGACCCCTGCACAAACTTTTTATATACT